>NZ_PNDP01000120.1:0-266 GCF_005886415.1 Pseudoalteromonas sp. S327
CAATGACCTCGAGATAGTTTTTGTCTGACCGACCAAGGACAAGTGGGGCAAACTCGGACTCTTCCTCTTCGTTTACAAACACACCTACTTGTCCACCTAGCTCTTGGAGCGAAACTTTCTCGACCGCTAAATCCACCTAAAATTGGTTTATCTATACTTTGCCTTATAATAAATGACCTGACGTTAGCTTTAACTCAGTGTTTTTTAATAGTACCCGTCCTAAAACATAAGGCTAATCTTTAGCTGGAATAATTTTAGGTATAAAT
>NZ_PNDP01000121.1:0-291 GCF_005886415.1 Pseudoalteromonas sp. S327
ACACAAAAATATTTACAAGGTCAGGAGCTTAGCAGAACAGAGCCATACTTTTTAAGCCAAACTATTATTCAATACATAGAAAGGTTATCTAGCATTAGCTGGTTTATGCGCGTTTTAAACGAACACATTGCTCGTAAAGCAAATAAAGAAGATAAATGCACTGGCCGATTTTGGGAAGGGCGATTTAAATCACAAGCTCTTCTTGATGAGGCAGCCCTTGCAGCTTGCATGGCTTACGTTGATTTAAACCCAATAAGAGCAAAAGTAGCTAAAACCCCCGAGTGCTCAAAC
>NZ_PNDP01000122.1:0-215 GCF_005886415.1 Pseudoalteromonas sp. S327
ATAGTAACAAGTAGTTTTTATTGTGGTAATTTAACAACCTCATTTAAAAACTAACACGCAAACTTAATAGCGGCTAGTTTAAAGAAATCGCCAAAACTAAAGATACCTAGCATATCAAAAAATGTAACGTGACGCGATGAGTAACCTACGTTTTCTAAATCGTTATGTTTACCACCAGCACGCACACAACGCTGAGCACTAGAAGCAAGCCTGTA
>NZ_PNDP01000123.1:0-399 GCF_005886415.1 Pseudoalteromonas sp. S327
GTCAAATGCGCTGTGATCTGTCAGAGGGTATGGTTATAGCTGCAGGCCCTGGCGGTAAAGAATTTTACAGGCTTACCCCAGACCATGGCTCAGAGCCAGGCATGCGTGTAATGAAATTTATTACTTATAAAAAACCGCTGATATTTCAGCGGTTTTTTTTATGAGAAAAGAAACGTTAATACCAATTCGCTTAATTAAGTGTGCTATTTTGAGGGTGCAAAAGCGTGTTGATAACTAGACAAAAACTCGCTATTTAATTATTCAAAATGATAAAAGTGAGAGCTTTTTAACGCGAATAGCCCCAAAATAATAACGTAGTATTGCCGATTGCTATTACACGTCTGAGTCGGGGTTATAATAAGTGAACTGACATTAAGCTCCAACTTTTAAATGACACCA
>NZ_PNDP01000124.1:0-242 GCF_005886415.1 Pseudoalteromonas sp. S327
GCTAAGCACAACTCACGCAAGCGCTAAAGCCATCGAGCAAAGTAATGTTTATGTAAATACCGATATGCAAAATACGCAGCAGTTAAGTTAGCAGCAAACTCAGCTAAGCCACAATATTATTAATGCGAGTAACCAAATAGTGAAAAGCTGAGATGGCATAGAGAGCAATACAGACAGCGTGCATATCGTAACCAGCGAGCACGTAGACTTTGTTAAGCTTGCGTCGCAAGAGCTTGCACGGA
>NZ_PNDP01000125.1:0-323 GCF_005886415.1 Pseudoalteromonas sp. S327
ATTACATCGGTTACCGGCCGTTAAAATAATCCCTTATCTGTGCCTTGGGACCAATCGTGGCGTACAGGTGCAAGTTCCATAGTAGGCTCTTATTTTTCTCAGTGGTGAGGTTGGATTAGTCTACGTCTTGAAGTACCATTGTCAACGAAACAAAATAATAAAAAACAAACGATTTAGGATCTTAATGAGAGTTTCCCTGCGGATGTTTTAGCACCATATAAAAAAGAAGCGTAAAATACAAAGTCGATCCAGTTATTTTTACAGGCTTGGCTTAAGCGCGCCCACCGCAATGAGCACTCGCTTGGGTGATCTAAACATAATGT
>NZ_PNDP01000126.1:0-243 GCF_005886415.1 Pseudoalteromonas sp. S327
ACACAATTTAATTGATGCAAATAGGCTGTCTCATGAGCTTGAAGACAAAAATGCAAAAGCAGAGAAGTTAGATGTTCTTTTATTAAATTCTGGTTGTATCGATGAAGAGCAGCTAAGTACTAGGTACGCTGATTTATTAAAGTGTGGGAGGTGGACGCAGCCACGGCAGCTAGAGCAAGCAGATATAAAAGCGGTAGAGGCTGTCAATACCGCCTTTCTACTCTCAGCACAGCTTTTTCCACT
>NZ_PNDP01000127.1:0-365 GCF_005886415.1 Pseudoalteromonas sp. S327
ACCCACGCGCCATTTTTATTGTGGGAGATGCGTTTTTTGAGGTTGAAAGGCGCCTTGATCAAGGTAAGCTATTTGATACTATTTTAATTGACTTGCCGGTCCCTAATCATCCCGATTTAAACAAAATGTAGAGCGACTATTTTTATAACCATGTACGTCAATTGTTAGCTCCCGATGGCGCAATGGCTGTGCAGTCTACCTCGCCTTAACATGCCAAAAAAGCATTTTTAAGTATAGCTAAAACGGTAAAACCGGCGGGTTTTGATAATGTTGAGAAGTACCAGCAAAATATTCCATCGTTTGCGCAATGGGTGTGCACAATAGCCCCTAAAAAGCATCATCCAGCCAATGGTAGAATAAAATAT
>NZ_PNDP01000128.1:0-244 GCF_005886415.1 Pseudoalteromonas sp. S327
TAAAATATCTGGGTAGCGGTTTTGAATATTAACCAGTAACTGCTTAGGGCTGATAATACCCAGAGGTAATTAAGGTGTTACACCAGATGTGCCTTTCATGAGTGGTATATCACGCTGTTCGTCGTAGCGTCTTAATTTGTCGCAAATAAAATTATCAACAATGGTTGCTAAGCTTTCATCATCAGCTGGCCTTTATTCTGAGCTGCCATGACTTTTAATTGCTTTTGCGTTGTTATTTATCGGC
>NZ_PNDP01000129.1:0-230 GCF_005886415.1 Pseudoalteromonas sp. S327
GCTAACTTAAGGAACCAGTATGAGTACAAACCGTCAGCAAGACTTTATTGATAGCATTGAAGATGCGTTGCAATATAGCTCTTTATATCATCCCCTTGATATTGTTCAAGCGCTAGAAAAAGCCTACAACAAAGAACAAAGCAAGTCTGCAAAAGATGAAATCGCGCAAATATTAAATTAACTCGCGTATGTCGGCTGAAGGCAAGAGGCGAATTTGTCATGACAAGTTT
>NZ_PNDP01000013.1:0-123801 GCF_005886415.1 Pseudoalteromonas sp. S327
CATAACTGCCAAACATGCGCTGCCCTTTGGGTTCTGCCTAGGGGCGATAAACTCTTTGTTGCTCGGTTTTTACTTAGCCCACTAGGTTACAAACCTCGCGCCGCGATTTAATCGCCCCTAGATTGAACAAATTTCAATCCGCAAAGTTCAACACGCCCTAATTACTTTCACCCCGAAAAAGAACTGAGCGTACCTGTTGATGTAAGCGTTCACTACAGCTCAGACCTAGAATTTGTAGAGCAAGTAACGCTAGAAGTTGCGCGCCAAGTACTGATTGACCATGAATGGGGGGTTGATGATTACAATACCTTTGTGGTGTATCACACCTTTGATAACTCAAGCATTAATTTTACCGTAATGCTGCGCGCAAAAGAGTACTTTAATCGGTTTTGGGTTAAATCTGCTTTTATTAAAGCGCTACATAAACGCTATAACCAAGAAGGAATTGTGATCCCCTTCCCTATTACAGCTATTAACACAGCGCAAGAAGCCGCTAATTTGAATAGCGATAAAAAATAAGCGCGAGATAAGCTCGCGCTTAAATTGCTTTAAAATTTATAGGTTACTTGGCCTACTATTTCTCGTGGGCTGCCCGGGAAATGACCGTTACGCTCACTAAAGCCACTTACTGCGTATTCTTTATCAAATATATTATTAATATTTACGCTTAATAACACATCGTCAAAGCGCGTAGTCCAGCTCATATCAAATACAGTAAAGGGTTTAACTTTTTGGCCATCTTGGCTTATTTGCTCGCTTACGTAATTTGCGCCAAATGCTATAGACGAGTCGATGCTATCAAGCGCAAAACGCGACCATAAACCAGCTTGGTGGCGCGGCGCATTAGCAAAGCGAGAGCCATCACCGTAGGTGCTTGAAATAGTATCGCCGGTTACACCTTCAACAACTAGTGTATCGTTGTAGGCGTAGTTAGCTGTTAGCGTCCAGTGCTCGGTTAAATCGCCCACCAGCGTTGTTTCAAATCCGCGGCTTTCTACCTCACCAATATTTAAAAGTGCTGCAATGCCGTCACCCGCGCCCGTGTCGTCTGGGTTACTCATTACTACGTTTTCTTTATTAATTTGGTAAATAGCAAAGGTGCTCATAATTTTGCCATCTAGCCATTGGTTTTTCATACCAATTTCGGTTTGTTTACCGGTTTCTGGCGTTAAGTTGCCCTCGCCTTCTACATCTTCTTGGTCACCCGACGATGCTGGGTTAAAGCTTTCTGAGTAGTTTATGTATAACGAGGTATTTTCAACAGGTTGGTATGTAACGGCCACGCGCGGTGTTACATCGTTATCTGAATAACTGTAACCGGTTTCTTTATTTAGCTCTTTAAAATAATCGTAACGCAGGCCGGCAATCACGGTCCATTGCTCGTTAATGCTTACAACATCTTGTACGTATAGTCCAAAACGGTCGGTTTCAACACCATCGCGGTTCATGTCGGTAAGGTTATAAGTACTTGGGTCGGTTTCGCCGTAATTTAAGTCAAATATGTTTAAGTTAGCCACGCCGTCCGCTTCATAACGGGCGCGTAAGTAATCGTACTCGGTATCGACTATGTGGTAGTCGCCACCAAATAATACTTGGTGTGCTAATTGGCCCTGCTCAAAGCTATAAACAAAGTCGGTGGTTAAGCTTGTTTCTTCGTTGGCGCGGTATTGCTTTCGGTATTCGCGTTTAATGGTTTCGTCATCAATGTTTGCTTCACCATCGCCGTTTACATCTACCCAGCTTTGCGACTCATGGTAGGCTTGGTCGCGTTCGTTATCCATGTAACGCAGTGTGCTACTTACAGAAAAATCATCATTAAAGTAATGCTTTAGCTCGGCTTGCAGCACTAACGCTTCCATGTCTTGGTAGTCAAATGCTTCATTTGCGTTGTAACTAGGGTCAACTAAAAAGTTGCCATTGTCGTCTACCGGTACACCACGTAAACGGTTACCGCCTAAGTCTTGCTTAATGTAATCAACAGTGGTGGTTAGTGTGGTTGAATCGGTTAAATCAAATAATAAACCAGCGGTAAACTCACTGTTTTTTGAATCTGCATTATTACGAAAGCTGTCTTGCTCCTCGTAATAACCACCTACACGATACGCCATGGTGTCGGTTAAACCGCCGGTCATATCAAGTGAGGCGCCATGTGTGTTGTAATTGCCAAGCGTTAGCTTTAGCTCTTTGCTTTGCATGTACGAAGGCTTTTTAGTCACGTAGTTGATCATACCGCCTGGCTCACCACCACCATATAACGCAGAGGCTGGGCCTTTTAATACTTCTACACGCGCTACATTAAATAATTGGGGTACACCAAAGCCCGAGTACGGATCGCCACGTACGCCATCATAAAATACATTGGCATCGTCTCTAAATCCGCGAAAAGTAACGCCTGAATAACTGTACTCACTTACTCCGGCTATTGAGCGGTATAAATCGGTAATATCGCGCGCGGCTTGGTCAATAATAAGCTGCTCGGTTAATACCTGCGCAGATTGCGGTAATTTAATAAGATCTAAATCCGTTTTAGTCCCAATTTTACTTTCGGTTTCTAGGTAAAACTGCTGAGCGCGGCCTGTTACTTCTATTGTTTCGATTTCGTTATTTTGCTCGGCAAGTGCCACATTAGAAAAAGCAGAAAAAGACGCAGCAATACTAAGCGCCAAGTATTTTTGGTTAAACATGTTGATCCTGAAAAGAGGTGTATAAAACGCCGCGAATGATAACGACTATCATTACTATATGCAATGCAAATAATTTCATATTCATCCTTATTTTTCGAATTAATCGCAACTAAAATAGGTACTTAAAGGCTTTTATGCTCACGTTTTATACATATTCCCTTTGCGCAGTGTTGAACCAAATAAGGAACTCAGATAGTGTGTATTTTTCATACGCTTTATAATAGCAATTCGCATTAATACTTAATCATTTTGTGGGGCTAAACGTGTCGCTACTTGCGTTAAAAAATGCTCATTTACGACTGCATGGATGCAGAAGTTAGGGCAATTGCCGAGAACGACTAAATAGCGAATTTTTTGCCTAGCTATAAACACGTTTTTCCAGCCTCAAAATAAACCACTTAATTAAGCGAATTGGTATCAGCTTTTTTATGAGGAGCAAACCATGTTAAACCGACTATTTTTAGGGGTTATTTTACTCTCGGCCACGGCCGTGGCGAGTGCGAATGACAGCTTAGTACGTTTTCAAAGTAATTATTCTGTTCAAGAAACGGCTAACCGTTTTGAAAAAATAGCCAGTAACAAAGGGATAACCATTTTTGCACGGGTAGATCATCAAAAAAACGCTCAAAATGTTGATATGGAATTGGCCCCTAGTGAAGTGATTATTTTTGGTAACCCAAAGGTAGGCACACCGTTAATGCAGTGCCAGCAAAGTGTGGCAATAGATTTACCGCAAAAAGTACATATATCTCAAGACAACAATGGCCAAGTTTGGCTTACCTATAACAGCCCCACTTATTTACAAGAACGCCACAATATAAAAGGCTGCGAAGAAGTACTTAATAAAATAGCTGTGGTGCTTAATAAGCTTTCTATGGCAGCGGTGGCCAAATAATTAAAGTTATACCAAACCGCAGTAATACTTAATTAAGCGAATTGGTTTTAATATTAAATAACTTAAATAACTTAAAAAAACACGCAATAAAAAACCCGTTAGCTAACGGGTTTTTTATAAAGTTAATAACACTTTTTTACGCGTGTATTAAGACTCAATAGCCAAAAGCTCTACTTCAAAAATAAGCAGTGATGCAGGTGGAATACTGCCCGCTCGCTTTTCGCCGTAGGCTAATTGGTGCGGTACATAAAATATGTACTTATCGCCTGGGCTCATAAGTTGTAAGCCTTCGGTCCAGCCTTTAATAACCTGATTTAAACCAAAGCTTATTGGCGTTTTACGCTCTACTGAGCTGTCAAATACGGTGCCATCTATTAACGTGCCGTGGTAATGCACGTTTACTTTACTAGTAGGGTTAGGTGTATTTTCGCTTTCGCCTTTGTGCAGCACTTTGTACTGTAAGCCTGAGGCGGTTTCTATTACGCCCTCTACTTTTGCGTTAGCGACAAGGTAGTCGGCTTCAATTTGCGCGTTAATGCCAGCTTGTTGCTTTGCTTTTTTACTATTTTGAAAAATTAAAAAACAAAATATAGCGATGATCACCGCTAAAATTATATTGATCATTTAGTGTTTTTCCTCATCTTCTTCGGCTTCTTTATCTTCTTCGCTATCGCCATTAACTATGTCGGCTATGTCTTTTAAGCGTGCTAAAGCAATACCGTTAACAGAATCCTCTGGGTATTCGCCGTCAATAATATCGCCGGCATCAATATCCATTAATAAGTTAAGTGCTTGGTCTACAGTTTCTACTGCGTAAATATTAAATTTACCGCGCTCAACCGCTTCAAGTATTTCATCATCAAGTACTAAGTTAACTTGGTTAGATTTAGGAATAATAACGCCCTGCTCGCCTGTTAAGCCGCGCATTTTACACAGCTTAAAAAAGCCTTCTATTTTTTCGTTTACACCGCCAATGGCTTGCACATCACCGTGTTGGTTAATAGAGCCAGTAAGGGCAATAGACTGGCTAATAGGCAAACTAGTAATGGCCGATATAAGCGCACATAACTCAGCAAGTGAGGCGCTATCGCCATCTATATACCCGTAGCTTTGCTCTATAGCTATGTTAGCACTTAGCGTTAAGCTAAAGTGCTGGGCGTATTTGTTGCCTAAATAACCGGTAAGTAGCATTACACCTTTTGAGTGAATTGCTTTACCTAGCTCGGCTTCACGCTCAACATCTATTACACCATCGGCGCCGGCGTATACGGTGGCGGTAATACGCGCGGGTGTACCAAACGACGTATCGCCAATGTGCAACACTGTTAAGCCGTTTACTTTACCAATGGCTTGACCTTGTGTGGCAATAAGCGTGTGTCCTTCTTTTATATCGCTTAGCATATTTTCGCTTATTTGGCCGGTGCGGTACTGCTTACCTTCAATGGCTTCATCAATATGATGCGCATCAATCAGTGTTTGCTTATCTTGCTTGGCGTAAAAGCTGGCCTCAGCCACCAGCTCAAGCACATCGGCAAAGCGCGCCGATAATTTATTATGGTGCTCTGCTTGGCGGTAGCTAAATTTAAGTAACCGCACCATGGCGGCCTCTGTGGTTGTGCACTTTAACGTTTGCTGGCAGTACTCACTCACTTTAGTAATAAATTGGTACTGAAGCTTATCGCTACTTGGTAAATAGTAATCAAAGTCGGCAAGTACTCTAAACAGCTCTGCAAATTCTTCATCGTACTCACCTATGGTGTAATACAAATCGCGCGAGCCTAATAAAATAATTTTTACATCAAGAGGAATTAATTGCGGGCGCAGTGTAAAGCTGCTGCCTACTGAGCTGTCTTGATACGGTAGGTCGTTTTTAATTTGGTGCGTTTTAAGCGAAAGCTTTAAACCATCCCACACTTGCGGGTTGGCCATCACTTTTTCGGCATCCATAATTAAGTAACCGCCATTTGCACGGTGCAATGCACCAGGCTGTATAGAGCGATAACTGGTTATAAGCGAGCCTTGCGATGTTGAATACTCAATTTTGCCAAATATATTGCCAAATGTTGGGTTTGGCTCATACACTACAGGTGCGGCATCGTCTTCTTTAAATTCAACTAAAATATTAGGCGCAAAAAAGTCGGTAAGCATGCCCTTACGGTCAAAGTCTTCTTTGCTTTCTTCGCTTTCATCTTCATCGTCTAGCCATTCAAGTACTGCGTCAATTATTTCTACGCGAATATCTTTTAAGTAGCGCAGCACACCAATATGGGCAGCGTATTTATGCTCTAAGTCTTTTAATAATGGCTTTGTAGCTTGCTCGGCTGTGGCCTTTTTTAGATTACGCTGTTTTTCTTTTGATTCGCGTTTCCAGCGTGGCAGCTCAATCAGCGCTTCAATTAAGGCATCTTCTAGTTTTTCTATTTTTTCAAAAAACTCATCACGAAGCTCTTCATCTAGGGCGGCAAATTCGTTATCGCTTAACTGCCTGCCTTCAACTAAAGGCGCAAAACCTACAGCGTTTTTCTCTTCTATTAGCGCTACGCTTTGCTCAAGCGCCATTTCTTCTACTGCGGTAATAGCGCTGTCGTAAGCGTCGTTAAATTCGCTCTCGATTGACTTTTTTTTGCGTTGATAAGCTGGGTTATCAAAAGCTGCCGGAAAGGTGTCGAGTACTTCATCTAAAAATGAGTCTATGTCGTCACTTAATTGCTTGCTTTGCCCTGCTTGCATAAATAGCGCAATTGGCTCGCGGTGGTCGTCGTAATTATTAACATACAACCACTCGTTAGGTGTGGGGCGATCTTTTGCGTGTTGTTTAAGTTTGTCTTTTACAAGTGTAAATCGGCCATGCGCGGCCTCACCCATTACATAAACATTGTAGCCTGGCAGCTCCATCCCAAGTGAAAAGTCGAGCGCACTTTGGGCACGTTGTTGGCCTATAAAGGTAAGTTGCTCTGGGTATGGATTGCTCATACACGTGCTAACGTGATTAGTAGAAATGCTCGGTGCGAGCTTTGAAACAGATAATGGCAGCAGTTTTTTCGTCATTCTAACTTCTTTTTGTACCAACATACTCGCTGGCTTTGGGCGTATTAAGTGGCCTACAAGCCACTTAATACATATATTTAGGGTTGTAATGCCTTACGGCTAAAATAAATACCATCACATTCAATGCACGGTGTAATTTGTGTAGCGTGATAAATATCAAAACTATGGGTGCAATTCTTACATACTAATGTGCCCATGGCTATCCATTCGCCTGCGTGATACATCCCATTGTGCTTAAAATCTTGGCTAAGGGACTGCCATTCAAGCTGGGTTTTGTCTTCTATGTGTGAAAGCTCATACCATAACGACTCTTTAAGCTCTTGCCATGCAAGCGAATTATAGTGCGATTCGTTTTCTTGAACGTGTTCTATGTCGCGCTGCAAATAACTTTTATAGAGTCCGTATTTTTCTTTGCCTAGGTCTTTAAGTGCTTGCTCAGATTCAACAAATCGGGTCATTGCATCTTTTACTTCGTGATCTTTTACATCTTTTAGCCAATTAGTTAAATCGTTAAGCCATGTTTTATAATCTGCCATTTTATACTCCATCAAAATCAAGGGCGTGTTGGCCTTTAACATAGATAAGTATAGGTTAACCTGCACTGAAAGTGAGATTTTAACAAAACCGTGCTTATACGCTGTGATTAGGCTTTTATTTGGGGTATCCTATCGGCAATTTTTTATTAGTTTGCAAGAAGTCTGGAATCATAGATGCAAGAGCAATATAACCCGCAAGACATAGAGTCAAAAGTCCAAAGTTACTGGGAAGAAAACCAGGTATTTAAAGTCACCGAAGATGAGAGCAAAGAAAAGTATTACTGCCTTTCTATGTTCCCATATCCAAGTGGCCGACTGCATATGGGTCATGTGCGTAATTACACCATTGGTGATGTTGTTTCTCGTTTCCAGCGCCTGCAAGGCAAAAACGTTATGCAACCAATGGGTTGGGATGCGTTTGGTTTACCTGCAGAAAACGCCGCTATCAAAAACAAAACAGCGCCAGCTAAGTGGACATACGAAAACATTGATTACATGCGTAACCAACTTAAGCAATTAGGCTTTGGTTACGACTGGGATCGCGAAATAGCCACGTGTCACCCAGAATACTACAAGTGGGAACAATGGTTTTTCACTAAGCTGTACGAAAAAGGCTTAGTGTACAAAAAAATGTCAACGGTTAACTGGGATCCAGTTGATCAAACTGTACTTGCTAACGAGCAAGTTATAGATGGCCGCGGATGGCGCTCTGGTGCAGTGGTTGAGCAAAAAGAAATTCCACAGTGGTTTATTAAAATTACTGACTACGCACAAGAGCTTTTAGATGACTTAGACAAGTTAGAAGACTGGCCTGAGCAAGTTAAAACCATGCAGCGCAACTGGATTGGTCGCTCTGAAGGGTTAGACATTGAGTTTACGCGTACCGACAACAACGAAAAGTTTAGCGTATACACTACACGCCCAGATACATTTATGGGTGTAACTTACCTAGCCGTTGCCGGTGGCCACCCTATTGCGCAAGAAGCCGCTAAAAACAGCGATGCAATTGCAATGTTTGTTGAAGAATGCAAAAACACCAAAGTTGCCGAAGCAGACATGGCCACTATGGAGAAAAAAGGCATTGCAACAGGCTTTTACGCGACTCACCCATTAACGGGCGAGCAAGTTCCAATTTGGGTTGCTAACTTTGTATTAATGCATTACGGCTCAGGCGCGGTTATGGCAGTACCTGCTCACGACCAACGCGACTATGAATTTGCCACAGCATACGGCCTAGACATAAAACAAGTAATTGCACCAGTTGAAGGCTCAGAGCTTGAAGTAAATTTAAAAGAAGAAGCATTCACTGAAAAAGGCGTGTTAGTTAATTCTGGCGAATTTGATGGCCTTGATTTTGAAGGCGCATTTAACGCTATTGCCGACAAACTAGAAGCACTGGGTGTGGGTGAGCGTAAAGTTAACTTCCGCTTACGTGATTGGGGTGTTAGCCGCCAGCGTTACTGGGGTTCACCAATCCCAATGCTGAGCGACGAAAACGGTAACGAATTAGCCGCCACCGAAGAAATGCTGCCAGTACGTTTACCAGAAGATGTAGTTATGAATGGCGTTACTTCGCCAATCAAAGCAGACCCAGAATGGGCAAAAGCAACGGTAAACGGCGTACCAGCAACACATGAAACAGATACCTTTGACACCTTTATGGAGTCGTCTTGGTACTACGCACGTTACTGTAGCCCGCGTCACGACGAAGGCATGCTAGACCCAGCAGCAGCTAACTATTGGTTACCAGTAAACCAATACATAGGTGGTATTGAGCACGCTATTTTACACTTATTGTATTCGCGTTTTTTCCATAAGTTATTACGTGATTTTGGTTTAGTAAATTCAGACGAGCCATTCGATCGCTTACTTTGTCAGGGCATGGTACTTGCCGAAACGTTCTACCGTAAAGATGAAAAAGGCGGTGACGTATGGATTTCGCCAAGCGATGTAAATACCGAAACTGACGAAAAAGGCCGCGTAACTAAAGCATGGCACAAAGAAGATGGTGAACCTGTGTTCTCATCGGGCATGAGCAAAATGTCTAAGTCTAAAAACAACGGTATAGACCCACAAGAAGTAATTGCCCAATACGGTGCAGATACTGTGCGTTTATTTATGATGTTTACCGCACCACCAGAGCAAACGCTTGAATGGTCAGACTCAGGCGTAGAAGGCGCGCACCGCTTCTTAAAACGTATTTGGAAATACGCAGTAGATGTGAAAACAGTTGGCTACCAAGCACTTGATAAATCAGCGCTTAGTAATCCACAAAAAGTACTGCGTCGTGAGCTACACAAAGCCATTGCAAAAGTGAGCGATGATATTGAACGTCGTCAAACGTTTAACACTGCAATTGCTGCCATTATGGAGCTCTCTAATAAGTTATTAAAAGCGCCGTTAAACGATACGCAAGATGTTGCTATTGCTAACGAAGCATTAGAAGCCCTGCTTATTATGCTTGCGCCAATTACGCCGCATTTATCGCACCAGTTATGGCAAGAGCTTGGTAAAGAGGGTGACATTTTAGATGCAGCATGGCCTAAAGTTGACGAGTCTGCCCTTGTTGAAGATGAAAAATTAATCATCGTACAAGTAAACGGCAAACTACGCGCTAAGCTAACTGTAGCCGCCGATGCAACACAAGAGCAGGTAGAAGCACTTGCGTTTGCTGAGTCTAACGTAACTAAATTTACTGATGGCGCAACCATTCGTAAAATTATTTACGTACCGGGTAAACTACTTAACGTGGTAGCTAACTAAATGGTTAGCTTTAACACCCTTAAAAACACATTAGCCTTAGTGCTAATGTGTTTTGTGTTATCTAGCTGTGGCTTTCATTTAAAGAAAGCCTCTAGCCTGCCTGATAACCTTAAAACGCTTACACTTAAAGGTGATGATGAAAAATCATCGTTATTTTTAAACCTTAAAAAAGAGCTTAAAGCCAGTAACGTAGAACTGACGCCTTCGGCTAAAAATGTTGCCCAGCTTTACTTACGCAAAGAAAGTATTGAGCGCCAAACCTTGTCGTTGTTTCAAAATGGTCAGGTGGCTGAATACGAGCTTGCCTACGGGGTAAGCTATGTTGTTAAACGTCCAGGCGAAAAAGCCATAGAAAAACGCTTTGAGCTTTATCGTAACTACCAAGACGACCCCGATCACGCACTTGCAAAAGCAAAAGAGCTTGAGCTGCTTATTAGCGAAATTCGTAAGCAAGCCAGTGGTCGTATTGTTAGAGAGCTGTCGCAACTATAATGCGCTGTTATGCTAATCAGTTACCGAGTGAATTAAATAAAGGTTTAAAACCCTTTTATTTAGTGTTTGGTGAAGAACCGTTTCAAGAAGCGCAATGTGTGCAGCAAATACGCGACACAGCAAAAGCCCAAGGCTTTGATGAGGTAATTAAATTTACCCTAATGCAAGGGTTTGATTGGCAAGAAATTATAGCTCAATATCAAAGCATGTCTTTGTTTAGTGCGCGCACTATAATTGAGCTTGATTTAAACCAACAAAAACCTGGCACCCCAGGTAGTAATACCTTTAAAAAAATAGTCGAGTTAATTAACCCCGATACCATTTTAATTGTAAAAGGGGCTAAAGCCAGCCAAGACGTACAACGTGGCGCCTGGTTTAAAGCACTCGATAAACACGGTGTATTTGTACCGTGCTACCCGCTTGCAGGGAATCATTTAAAACGCTGGTTAGATGAACAAGTAGCGCGCCTTTCTCTAAATATGCAAAACGAAGCAAAATTGAGCTTAATTAACGCTACCGAAGGCAATTTGTTAGCGTGTTTCCAGGAGCTCGAAAAGCTCTCGCTACTGCATGGTAATGCCTTAATAACCCAGCAACTTGTGATGCAAGGGCTATTAAATCAAGCCAAGTTTGATATTTTTGACTTAAGTGATGCCCTATTAAATGGCCACGCCAAGCAAGCAATTAAAGTACTTAATAAACTGGCCAGCGATAACACCGAAGTGGTGAGTATTTTATGGGCTATAAATAAAGAGCTCACCAGTTTGCTCACTATTCAGCAAGGGCTTTTAAATGGCGAGCCTATCGCACAGTTATTTAAAAAAAATGGTATTTGGAAAAACCAGCAAGGCCCAGTGCAAAATGCAATTAACCGCTTAAATATTAATACCCTTGAGCAAATAAGCAGTGAGCTTGCACTGTTTGATTCAAGCTACAAACAAGGTAACTTAATTGCGCCTTACCAAGCGCTTGCGCATATTTGTATTAAGTTTTGCCAGCCGCTTGATATTCCAATGCCTTGCCACGCACTTAACTAAAGATTTTTAACATGATTGCAATTTTTGGCGGCACCTTCGACCCCGTGCATTTAGGCCACCTAAATATGGCCTCACAGTGTATAAGTACATTTAACTTATCCACGTTGTACTTTATGCCCTGTGCCCTGCCCGCGCACAAAGCTGCGCCGGGTATAAGTACAGCGCACCGTATTAATATGCTCAATGCCGCTATAGCTCCTTACCCTCATTTTGCACTTGATTTAAGAGAGCTTAATCGCACTGGGCCCTCGTACTCATTGTTAAGTTTACAAGAGCTAAGAGCTGAGCACCCAGATACGCCAATTCTTTTTTTAATGGGCATGGACTCGTTTAATAACCTCGACAAATGGTATGAATGGCAAGCAATTACACAGCTATGCCATATAGTGGTTTATCATCGCCCGGGGCAAACATGTAACCCAAATAAGGCGCTTAAAAGCTATATCAGTAATGCCCACACTGAAGCGCCACAGCAACTTGCCACACACAACTTTGGTAAGCTTTATTTTTTACCTGGTGAAACCCTTGATGCTGCCTCAAGCACTATTCGAGAGCAATTAAAAAAAACCAATAAAAATAATGAACTATTACCCGAACCTGTCAGTCACTACATTAAGCAACACCAGCTTTATCAAAGTGATGATTAAAACCCCCTAGCATGTTAAAATGCACGCTATTAAATTTAAAATTGAGACAATACCTTGGATTCGAAACAACTACTTGCCTTTGCACTAGACAAAATTGACGATATGAAAGCACGCGACGTGGTACAACTAGACGTACGTGACAGCTCAGACATTACCGATTACATGGTTGTGTGTTCGGGTACTTCTAAGCGTCATGTGCAATCAATTGCTGATAACGTAGCAAAAGAAGCTCGCCACGCTGGCGAAGAACCTTTAGGTTACGAAGGTCAAGACGAAGGCGAATGGGTACTGGTAGATTTAGGTGATGTAGTTGTACACGTGATGCAAGATCACGCACGTAGCTATTACGATCTAGAAAAACTGTGGGGCTAAGCGCCACTATTTTTTAATTGAGCTTGGAAGTATTACGTGAAAATACAAATGATTGCCGTTGGCACAAAAATGCCAGCATGGGTAGAAACCGGATTTGCAGAGTACCAACGCCGTTTCCCTAAAGATATGGCGCTTGAGTTAATAGAAATTCCGGCCGGTAAACGCGGTAAAAATGCCGATATTAAACGCATTTTGCACACCGAAGGTGAAAAAACCTTAGCCGCTATTCCAAAAGGCAATCGCATTGTTACCCTAGAGGTAACAGGTAAACCACTTGATACTCACCAGCTTGCTAAAAATATGGAAAAGTGGCAGCTCGATGGCCGCGACGTTAGTTTGCTTATTGGCGGCCCTGAAGGGTTAGCCCCTGAGTGCATTGCCGCCTCTGAGCAAAAATGGTCGTTATCTAACTTAACGTTACCGCACCCTTTAGTGCGTATTATTGTTGCCGAAAGCCTATACCGAGGCTGGAGCTTAAATAACAACCACCCTTATCATCGCGAGTAACGCCTTGTTATGATTAAGCAAAGACCCACAATACGCGACCATTCCGCTGAGGCAAACTTATTTGCACGGCGCGCATTTGTGGGTTTTATTTTTGTTTTAGGCTTAGTGGCAATTTTGCTTTCTAATCTTTATACCATTCAGGTAGAAGAACACACCGACTATCAAACCCGCTCTAACGATAACCGTATTAAAGTAATTCCTATTGCGCCAAACCGTGGCCTAATTTACGACCGCAACGGTGTACTGCTTGCTGAAAACAAACCCGTTTATAACCTCGAGGTTATTCCTGAAGAGGTCGACGATTTAGCTAAATCGCTTGAGCAAGTTAGCAAAATAATTACGATTACCGAGCAGCAAAAAAAAGACTTTATTGATGACATAAAGCATACGCGTCGTTTTAAGTCGCAAGTACTAAAAGCCCGCTTAGATGAAACCGAAGTGGCCCAATTTGCGGTTAATCAGCATAAATTTCCGGGCTTTAGCATTGAAGCGCGCCTTGCACGCTTTTACCCATATGGCGATACGCTAACCCATGCATTAGGCTACGTTGCAAAACTAAACCGCAAAGAACTTAATAAATTAGAACAAGAAGACCAAGCCACAAATTACCGCGCTACGCACGATATTGGTAAGCTTGGCATAGAAAAATATTACGAGCAGCTTTTGCATGGCCAAGTCGGCTCTCAACGCGTTGAAGTAAATAACCGCGGCCGTGTTATTCGCACATTAAGTATGACCCCCCCACAGCCAGGCAGTGATTTAGTACTTACCTTAGATATAGGTTTACAACAAATAGCCCAACATGCGCTTAAAGATATGCGCGGCGCGGTTGTAGTAATGGATGCCAAAGATGGCGGCGTATTAGCACTTTATTCAAACCCAAGTTACGACCCTAATTTATTTGTCCATGGTATTAGCAGCAAAGATTATAAAGCACTGCTAAACCCCGACCGCCCTCTAATTAACCGTGCCACTCAAGGGCGCTATGCGCCAGCTTCCACAGTAAAACCGCATATGGCTATACTGGCACTTGAAGAAAACATTGTCAGTGAAAGCACCTCTGTGTGGGATCCTGGTTTTTTTCAAATACCGAATGTTGAACATAAATGGCGCGATTGGAAACGTTGGGGCCACGGCCACGTAGATGTTTACAAAGCGATTGAAGAGTCGTGTGATACTTACTTTTACGATGCGGCATACCGCTTAGGCATAACAAAAATTAGTAATTTTATGGCCCGCTTTGGCTTTGGTGACTTATCGGGAATAGACATACACGAAGAAACCACAGCCATATTGCCCTCAAAAGAGTGGAAAGAAGGCCGCTTTAAAGAGTCGTGGTGGCGTGGCGATACTATTTCAGTGGGGATTGGCCAAGGGTATTGGACTGCCACCCCTATTCAAATTGCTAACGCGACTAACATATTGGTTAATAAAGGCATAAACCACCCGCCGCATTTAACACAAGTGGCTAAAAAAGAAGACCAAGTGACGCAAATTAATAACGAAGAAAAACCGCCAGTGGTACTTAATAACCCTGATAACTGGCGTATCGCGCTCGATGCCATGCACAATACCGTAAAAAAAGTAACAGGAACGGCCCACCGTGCTTTTAAAGGCGCTAATTATGATCCTGCGGGTAAAACAGGCACAGCGCAAGTAGTGAGTATTGCCCAAGGTGAGCGTTACGATGCAAAATCACTAAAGGAGCGCCAACGCGATAACGCGATTTATATTGGTTTTGCTCCGTATGACGACCCTAAAATTGTGGTTTCAATTGTGGTAGAAAACACCGGTGGCGGCAGCTCTGTGGGTGCCCCTATTGCACGTGAGCTAATGGATTACTATTTTGCAGCAAACCCAATAGAAGTTGCTAGGAATACAGCGCAATGACCGTATTAAACACCCAGCGCTCGATATGGATGCGCATGCATTTAGACTTACCGTTACTAATTGCCTTATTACTTATGATGGCAGGCAGTATCACCATAGTATATAGCGCAAGCGGCCAAGACTCGGCCATGATGATCCGCCATATCACCCGTATGGGCGGCGCTATTATAGGCATGATAGTGCTTGCACAGTTCTCCCCCGCGACACTTAAACGCTTAGTGATCCCCCTTTACTGTGTTGGGTTACTCATGTTGGTGGGCGTATTGCTCTTTGGCGTGAGCTCAAAAGGCGCTCAGCGCTGGTTAAATTTAGGCATTACTCGCTTTCAGCCCTCAGAACTGATGAAGCTGGCGGTCCCTATGATGGTGGCTTGGTATATTGGCCGAAACCAACTTCCGCCACGCCCATTACACCTAATTATTGGCTTTGTCATCGTGATGCTGCCTACCTTATTAATTAAAGAACAGCCCGACTTAGGCACCTCAATTTTGATTGCCAGCTCAGGAATATTTGTGTTGTTTTTATCCGGTTTAAGCTGGCGTTTAATTGGCTTTTTAAGCTCGATTGTCGCACTGGCAGCATGGCCATTTTGGCACTACGGTATGCACGACTACCAAAAGCAGCGCGTATTAACGTTTTTAGACCCAGAGAGCGATCCGCTTGGCTCGGGGTATCATATTATTCAATCCAAAATAGCCATCGGCTCAGGTGGTATAGAAGGTAAAGGCTGGTTGCAAGGCACGCAATCACAACTCGAATTTTTACCAGAGCGCCATACCGACTTTATATTTTCTGTATTAAGTGAGGAGTTTGGCTTATTTGGTGTGTGTGTTTTATTAAGCCTGTACTTATTTATTATCGGCCGTGGTTTATACATTGCGGTAAACGCGCAAGATGCGTTTGGTAAATTATTGGCCGGCGCCCTTACCCTCACCTTTTTTGTTTATATTTTTGTAAATATAGGTATGGTATCGGGCTTGTTGCCTGTTGTAGGTGTACCTTTACCCCTTATTAGTTATGGCGGCACCTCTATGGTGACGTTAATGGCCGGATTTGGCATTATTATGTCAATTGCGACAGATAAAAGGATGCTTTTAAAATAATGAATAAGCCTACCCAGCTGTTATTTATTTCAGCCTTAATATTTATGTTAAGCGCATGTAGTAGCGGCTCTAATAGTCGTTATCATATGGAGCACGACGCCGCACCTTTACGCGCGCCAACCGCACTTGAAATGCAAGATGCCGTTGTGGTGGATGTTAAAAAAAGTGCCAGTGCAAGTCGCCCCTACGAGGTATTAGGCAAACGTTATACACCAATGCTTGATGAAAAAGGGTATACAGAGGAAGGGATCGCTTCGTGGTACGGCCGTAAGTTTCATGGCTACCATACCTCAAACGGTGAAATTTACGATATGTTTGCCATGAGCGCGGCCCATAAAACCTTACCCCTGCCAAGCTTTGTACGCGTTACTAATACTGCCAACAATAAATCGGTGATTGTACGTGTAAACGACCGTGGGCCGTTTCATGATGACAGAATAATAGATCTTTCGTATGCTGCTGCTTATAAATTAGGCTATTACACTCACGGTACAGCCAAGGTTAAGCTAGAGGCGATTACGCTCGACAGCATTCCTGCACGTAAAACATATATACAGGTAGCTGCGGGTAGTACGCTTAGCAATATTGAAGCATTAGCTTCTACATTACGCCTGCAGTATCAAGTACCTACTAATATAGTAAAAGCAGACAACATATATCGTTTGCATTTGGGCCCGATTAAAGATGCCCAGCATGCACAAGACGTATTAAAAAAATTAAAACAAAACCAATTTCAAAACGCGTTCTTGCTTTACACTCAGTAAGACAAATACCTAAACCACGCCAAAATGTAGGATTCAGCGTTGTATTGGGGCTTAAAATCTAGGTGTTATTTTTTAAATGGCAATCCCTATAAAAAATAACAACACAGAAAATCAGCCTTAGTGAAACGCCCTGAAGCGTGGTTTAAAAACGATTTATACTGCGTTATTGATTTGAACAATAGAGTGACTATTATTGACAATCAATACCTTGTCTAAGCTGTTTTTAATTCCAACGACGCTCGCATCTCGGGGTAGTTTGGGTATAAGATGGACTAACGCGAATTTTTAACTTTAACCATTAATGAGTATGATGAAATCAATTAAACATAAAATCCTCAAAGGTGTATGCGGCTTAGTTTGCACAGCCGCCGTATTTTCAGCCAGCGCCCAAATTATTCCGGCTCCACCTCAAATTAATGCAAAAGGTTATTTTTTAGTAGACTTTACAACAGGTAAAGTTATTGCTGAAGGTGAAGCTGATACAAAGCTAGCCCCTGCAAGCTTAACTAAAATGATGACCAGTTATGTAATTGGTACAGAAATTAACGCCGGGAACATTGCACCAACCGATATGGTTACAGTGAGCGAAAAAGCCTGGGCTAAAAACTTCCCTGAATCGTCAAAAATGTTTATTGAAGTAGGCAAGCAAATAAGTGTTGATGAGCTTAACCACGGTATTATTATTCAATCTGGTAATGATGCCTGTGTAGCCATGGCTGAGCACATTGCAGGTAGCGAAAGCGCATTTGCTGATTTAATGAATGCCCATGCCGCAAAATTAGGCATGAGCAACAGCCACTTTATTAATAGCCACGGTTTAGATACAGACGAGCATTACACTACCCCACGTGATATGGCGACGCTAGGTGCTGCACTTATTCGTGATGTACCTGATGAGTACGCACTTTATAAGCAAAAATCGTTTACTTACAACGGCATTAAACAATATAACCGTAACTCTTTGTTATGGGATGAAAGCCTAGATGTTGATGGCATTAAAACGGGTCACACATCAGAGGCAGGTTATAGCTTAGTAACGTCTGCAACTAAAAACGACATGCGTTTAATTGCGGTTGTTATGGGCACATCAAGCGAGCGCGCACGTAAAGTAGAAAGCAAAAAACTACTTAACTACGGATTTCGCTTTTTTGAAACAATTACACCTTACAAAGCAGGCGACAGCTTTGCAGAGCAACGTATTTGGATGGGTAATAAAGAAAATGTATCGTTAGGCATTTTAGAAGATACCCCAATTACCATTCCACGTGGTCAACATAAAAACCTTAAAGCTAACTTTGAGCTAGACAACACGCTTGAAGCACCATTAGCGAAAGGCACTAAAGTAGGTACGTTATTCTTACAACTAGAGGGCGAAGACATTGCACAATACCCACTAGTTACACTTGAAGAAGTGGAAGAAGGCAGCTTCTTTAGCAAAATTTACGACTACTTACGTTTACAAATTATGTAAACGTAAAAATAACCCGACAGTCGTTGGGTTGTTAAACGAAGCGCCTCTGTTATGAGGCGTTTTTTTTTGCTTGAAAAATGCTAGAATGCGCCCCATATAAGCAGGATCACCCTAAACCTGCCAGTCACGCTTAGCGTTATACCAATTCGGTTAATTCAGTAATCTATTTTGAGGCTGGAAAAACGTGTTGATAACTTGGCTAATAAATCGCTATTTAGTTGTTCTAAATGAGCATTTTTTAACGCAGGTAGCAACATGTTTAGCCCCGCAAAATGATTAAGTCTTATTGCGGATTGATATTATCTCACGTAGCCAACATTTTTTGTTTGAGGAGTCACCGTCGTGGTTCAACCTGTTAAAAATACTAAATTTGATGAGTACCTTGAGTACCCATGTCCGTTCACATTTAAAGTTATGGGTTTAGCAAACGTTAACCTTACGGAACAAATTTTAGCTAAATTACAACCTATTGCACCTGGTGACTACGCACCAAAAGTGAAGCCAAGCAGTAAAGGCAATTATGAGTCGGTAACGTTTGTTGCCACAGTGACAAGCGGTAAACACATAGAAGAAATTTACAACGTGATCAGCAACATTGATGACGTACGCCATATGCTTTAAGCCATAGTTGAGACTTGTTGTGAACGAAAACACTTTAATCGTACGCCAACTAGGCCGTCAGCGTTACATGCCAATTTGGCAAAAAATGCAAGCCTATACCGACACCCGTGACGACAGCTCGCCAGATGAAATTTGGCTTGTAGAGCACGAGAGTGTATTTACACAAGGCCAAGCTGGTAAAGATGAGCATTTACTCGCCCCTGGTGACATAGAAGTCATAAAGGTAGACCGTGGCGGGCAAGTTACTTACCATGGCCCCGGCCAACAAATGATGTATGTATTATTTAACTTGCGCCGCTTAAAAATTGGTGTGCGCGAGCTTGTTACATGGCTTGAAGAGTGCATTATTGATACCCTTAATGAGTATGATATTAAAGCCTACGCAAAGGCCGATGCACCCGGTGTGTACGTAAACGACAGTAAAATTGCATCATTAGGATTACGTGTTCGTCGTGGTTGCTCGTTTCATGGATTAGCATTAAATGTTAACATGGACTTAAGCCCGTTTTTACGCATCAACCCGTGTGGTTATGCCGGCATGAACATGGTGCAAACGAAAGAATTAAACGGCCCTCAAAACTTAGCACAAGCAGGTGAAGGGCTGGTAAAACACATGATAAAGAAGCTTAATGCAACACAGGTTAAGCATACTGAAGGGTTTGAAAACGAATGAATAAACCAGTCAAAATGGAACCAGGTGTAAAACTACGCGACGCAGAAAAAATGGCGTTGATCCCCGTTAAAGTTTTACCTACAGAAAAAACTGAAATGTTGCGCAAGCCAGAGTGGCTTAAAATTCGCTTACCAAAATCTACCGAGCGTATCGACGGTATAAAACAAGCTATGCGCAAGCACGGCTTACACTCAGTATGTGAAGAGGCCTCGTGCCCTAACCTTTCTGAGTGTTTTAACCACGGTACAGCTACCTTTATGATTTTAGGTGCTATTTGTACTCGTCGTTGCCCATTTTGTGATGTTGCCCATGGTCGCCCACTAAAACCTGATGCAGCAGAGCCTGAAAAGCTTGCACTGACAATTAAAGACATGAAGCTTAGCTACGTGGTTATTACCTCGGTTGACCGTGATGATTTACGTGATGGCGGCGCACAGCATTTTGCCGATTGTATTCGCGAAATCCGTAAACACAACCCAACCATTACTATTGAGATTTTAGTGCCAGATTTTCGTGGTCGTATGGACCGCGCACTGGAAATTTTAATTGAAACGCCACCTGATGTGTTTAATCACAATCTAGAAACTGCCCCGCGTTTGTACAAGCTTGCGCGCCCGGGTGCCGATTATAAATGGTCGTTAGAATTACTTCGTCGCTTTAAAGAAGCGCACCCAGAGGTAAAAACTAAGTCTGGCTTAATGGTTGGCCTAGGTGAAGAAATTAGTGAAATAGAAGAAGTATTACGTGACCTACGTGCGCATAACGTTGACATGCTTACCGTTGGCCAATACTTACAGCCTTCTAAGCATCACTTGCCAGTTAAACGTTACGTGCCACCAGCGGAATTTGACGCACTGAAAGAATACGCTGATGAAATTGGCTTTACGCATGCTGCCTCTGGCCCATTTGTTCGTTCAAGCTATCACGCTGACCAACAAGCTGCAGGTAAAGAAGTAAAATAATTACTTTTTAAAACGCATTAAAAAAGCCCTTAGCAATTAAGTTGCTAAGGGCTTTTTTGTCGCTTTAATTTTTACCACTGCGTTTAAGTACATAATAAAACACAGGTGTAAGTATTAAGCCAAATACCGTTACGCCTATCATGCCAGAAAATACCGCAACGCCCATAGCTTGGCGCATTTCAGAGCCTGCTCCCGATGAAAACACCATAGGTACAACCCCCATAATAAATGCTATTGAGGTCATTAATATTGGGCGTAATCGCAACCGGCTCGCCTCTTTAATGGCATTAAATGCATCCATACCGGTATCTTGCAGCTCTTTTGCAAACTCAACAATTAAAATAGCGTTTTTAGTGGCAAGTCCAAACAACACGATTAGGCCAATTTGGGTGAAAATATTATTATCACCACCATAAATAGCCACACCAATCAGCGCACTTAGCAATGTCATAGGCACAATTAAAATAATAGCGACAGGCAAACGTAAGCTTTCGTACTGCGCTGCTAAAACCAAAAATACAAGCAATACAATAAGTGGAAATACATACATTGAAGTATCGCCCGCTAAAATTTGCTGATAGGTTATGTCAGTCCACTCATACGCAATACCCATTGGCAGTGTTTCATCGAGTATTTTTTCTATTGCGGCTTTAGCTTGGTCAGAGCTATACCCTGGTGCGGGTACGCCGTTAACCTCTGCCGTAACATAGCCGTTATAATGCATTACTCTATCTGGCCCTAAACTATGCTCAATACTAAGCACTGCGCCAAGGGGGATCATATCACCATTTTTATTGCGCACTTTTAATTGCTTAATTTGCTCTACATCTTCTCTGTAGGGTGCATCTGCCTGCACATTTACCTGATACGTGCGACCAAATAAATTAAAGTCGTTCACATAAACTGTGCCCAAATAGCCTTGCATCGCTTCAAATAAGGTGTTTATTTCAAGCCCTAAGCTTAGTGCCTTTTTACGGTCTACCTTTACATCTAGCTGTGGTACGTCGGTTGTAAAACTGGTAAACGCATTAGCAAGGGCGGGGTCGGCTTTAGCCTTAGCAATTACTTCATTTGTTACTTGCTGCAAGGTGTCAAACCCTAATGAGCCTCTATCTTCAAGCTGCAGCCTAAAGCCACCAATGGTGCCCATTCCCCTTACTGGAGGAGGCGGAAATATAGCAACATTAGCGCCTTTTATTTGACTAAGTTGTTTATTTAAATCTTCCGCTATTTCAGCTGCCGACATGCGCGGGCCCTGCCGCTTTGAAAACGGCTCTAACGGTGTAAACATCATCCCCGAACTTGGGTTTATAGATAAACCATTAATGCTTAAACCTGCAAAGGCGACGGCGTCACTAACGCCTGGGTGCGCCCTGATTATCTCTGACATTTGGCGAACCACCGCTTCAGAGCGATCTAGCGATGCTGCATTAGGTAATTGCGCAAAAGCGACGAGATACATTTTATCCTGCGGCGGAACATACCCTGTTGGCGTATTTTCAAACTGCTGCCACGTTAAGGCCAGTAAACCAACGTATAGCACACCAATTATGCCGCCCTTATGCACTATTCGGCCAACGGCTCCTGTGTATTGACCCGAGGCTTTATCGAACATTTTGTTAAAAGGCGCAAATAACCAACGGCCAAATAATTTATTAATGGCACGGCTTAACCAATCGTTGTCTTGCCCATGAGGTTTGAGTAATAACGCAGCCAGCGCGGGGCTTAGCGTAAGCGAGTTAATGGCAGAAAGCACTGTTGAAATAGTAATTGTAAGAGCAAATTGACGATAAAATTGCCCTGTTAAACCGCTCATAAACGCAGTAGGAATAAACACCGCAGCAAGCACTAAAGTAGTGGCAATAATAGGCCCTGTTACTTCTTTCATTGCTTGAGTGGTTGCATCAATGGGACTTAATCCCTCACTGATGTTTCTTTCAACGTTTTCGACCACAACAATGGCATCATCAACAACAATACCGATTGCTAACACCAAGCCAAATAATGACAACGCATTAAGTGAAAATCCCATTAAATGCATAAAAGCAAAGGTGCCCACTAATGAAATTGGCACTGCCACCAGCGGAATAATAGATGCTCGCCATGTTTGTAAAAACAGCACAATTACCAACACAACTAATAAAACCGCTTCAAATAATGTATCGACTACAGCTTCAATAGAGCCCCTTACAAATACGGTAGGGTCATATACTATTTCATAGCTCATACCCTCTGGAAATAGCGCCGATAGTTCAGCCATTTTAGCGCGCACATCGTCAGAAATTTGTAATGCATTAGAGCCTGGCGCTTGAAAAACAGGCACAGCGGCAATGGATTCATTATTAAGAAGTGGCCTAAGGGTATAACTATCTGCACCTAGCTCTACTCTAGCAACATCTTTTAGCAGTGTAATTTCGCCGTTATCGCCCGTTTTTACGATTATTTCTTCAAATTCATTTTGCTCTATTAAGCGCCCTTCTACATTGATAAGCCATTGAAACTCACTGGTGCCTATGGGTTGTGCGCCTAGGCTTCCTGCCGCAGCTTGCTGATTTTGCGAGCGAATAGCATTGACTACATCACTTGGATTTAAATTGAGCGCCGCTAATTTGTTAGGCTCTAGCCACACACGCATACTGTAATCGCCTGCGCCAAATACACGTACTTGGCCCACGCCATTAATGCGCTTTAGCTCATCTTTTATAAATTGATCGCTATAATTAGACAGGTACAAACTGTCGTATCGCCCTGAAGGCGAAGTTATATGTACCGTGAGGGTAAGGTTAGGTGATGACTTTTCGGTGACCACACCTAGCCTTTGTACTTCCTCTGGTAGGCGAGGTATTGCTCTATTTACCCTATTTTGTACCAAAGTAGTTGCTTCGTCAGGATCGCTCCCTATCGCAAAGGTGACTGTTAATGTCATGGTGCCGGCAGAGTTTGCAAGCGATGACTGGTACAGCATGTTTTCTACGCCGTTTATCTCTTGTTCAAGCACTGTGGCCACGGTTTCGGCTATTACCTTAGGATTGGCACCTGGGTAGTTAGCTGTAACAACAACTGTTGGGGGTACTACATCTGGGTATTCTGTAATAGGTAATTGCCATATGGCTATGGCACCCCCTATAAAAATAAGAATAGATAAAACCGCTGCAAAAATAGGTCGATGAATAAAAAACTGAGAAAAATTCATTATTACATGCCTATTTCAAGTGTTGGCTCGGCATTGGCTAAGCGGTTTTGATTATCAACCTTTTGCTGCCATGCTTGTAACTCGTTTAAAGTACTTTGCTTTGCCATATTAATTAATTCTGGCTTAATGAGTACGCCAGAGCGCACGCGCTGCAAGCCATTAACTACTATGCGTTCGCCGCTTTTTAAACCTTGTTTAATAACTCGTAGCTCACCCACTTTGTCGCCTAAAGTAATGGCGCGGTATTGCACTTTATTTTGCTCATCAACCGTTAAAACGTATTTATTATTTAAATCAGTACCAATGGCTTTCTCAGCAATTAAAATACCTTGCTCAGTATTGCCCCCGGCTAATTTTAAATGGGCGAATAACCCAGGTAAAAGCGCGCCGTCTTGATTATTAAATACAGCCCGCACGCGTAATGTACCGGTTTGGGTATTTACTTGGTTATCAACAAAATCAAGCTTGCCCCAGTGTTGGTAATCTTGCTCATTCGCTAAACGCATCGCCACAGGTAACGCGGTAGGTTGATTGTTATCAAGGTGCGCTTGTTGATAGTTAAGCCATGTTGCTTCATCAATATCAAAATAGGCATAAACCTGCTCTGTAGAGACAATAGAGGTCATTACAGTTTGCCCTGCACTGACATAGTTGCCCTCGGTAATTAACGCACGAGACACTCGCCCAGAAATAGGCGCTTCTACGCGTGTAAAGGTTTTGTTTAGCTGTGCAAGCTCAAGGGATGCATTACTTTGTGCTACGTAGGCATTTGCTTGGTCAACCTCTGCGCCTCGGGTCTCTAATAACTCTTTAGATATTGATTTACTTTTAAATAGCTCTTTAGCTCGATTAAAATCTTGCTTTGCTAGTTTTAAGCGGCTTTTTGCTTCATCAAGTTGCGCTGTTAGGCGGTTTACTTGTGCATTAAATTCGCGGCTATCAATTAAAAATAAGGTGTCGCCTTTATTTACCAGCTCACCCTCTTCAAATACTGCCGCTTCAATATAACCAGATACGCGAGGACGCAAAGACACTATTTGCGGCGACTCTAGCCGGCCTGTAAAGCTGTCCCACTCGGTTATTCGCTGACTTATTACTTCGGCCACTTCTACGGCCACCCCTTGCGTAGAATCATCATTAGTTTGAATAGAACTTGGCTTATCGCTGCATGCACCCAGTATTATCGCTAATAGCGCAATAATAAACGTGTATGTAAATTTATATATAGCTGACATGGTTAACTCTCTTGCTGTACGAGTTGTGTTAAAATCTGCTTATATTATGAACGCGGTAAAAGCATAAAAATAATTATATTATTGTATAAAACACATCACTAAAAATGATGTAAAATAATCTTACATTTAAAATTTATAACGGTGCTATATGCGTCCTCAAGAGCTTAATTTACTAATGATTTTTGATGCCATCATGACTGAAGGCAGTATCACTCGTGCAGCAGAGCAATTATCGCTGACACAACCTGCGGTATCTAACGCGCTTGCACGTATGCGCGCAGCGTGGGGAGAAGAGTTATTTATAAAAGATGGCCGAAATATTCAACCTACTGCATTTGCTAACAATTTATGGGGGCAAATACAGGGGCCACTTGGATCATTAGAGCATGCTATAAACCAAAGTGAATTTAACCCAGCGACAGCGCAGCGCACTTTTCGTATTTCTGCCGCTGATATATTTGTAGAAATGATATGGGGGCCTCTTCGTAAAATTATTGAGCAGCAGGCCCCAGGCATTAATATCCATGCAATCCCTAATCGGGCGGTAGAGGCTGCCAATGTACTTAAAGACGCCGAAGCCGAACTGGCAATTAATCGCTACACCCTGTCTGAAAACGTTATTAGAGCCGAGCACTTATTAAAGCCTAAATATGTTGTACTTATGCGCCCTGACCACCCGCTTGCTAATGCCCCTTTAAGTATTACTGACTTTGCTAATACAGATCATTTATTAGTATCAATTACGGGCGATATTTTAGGGCCATCTGATCAAGCACTAAGAGTATTAGGGTTAAAACGCCGAGTAGCGATGACGGTAAATAACGCGGCAAATGTACCTAATATTCTTAAAAATACCGATCTTATTTGTGTCATTCCCTCAATAGCGCTTGAGCAGGAAATATTTACCAATAAGCTCGTGGTTTTAAAAAGCCCTATTGATACGCCACCAACGCCTGTCTCTGTTATTTGGCATAAGCGCCAAGACAACGATGCCGGTTTGCAGTGGATACGCCGTCACATAGTGGCTATTATTCAACAACGTGTAAGTAGCCACGATAAAAAACTAGGCAAATATTTACTGCGCTAAAACGCCTTTTTTAATCACAAAATCAGCAAACCGTACCTGCTCTTCTTCAGCGCGAAGGCTATCGGTTTCGACTATTGAACGATAGATACCCCATTTAGGACGGGCAAAGTCATCATCGCTAAAGCCACGCCACATATCTATGTTTTGCTCGCTAATGCTAAATAGCACCTCGTTGTCACTTAAGCGGGTTAGGGTCATTTCAAATTGCCCCGCTTCACTAAAAGTGGCTTGTACAAATACCGCAATCCATTCATCAGTAATGAGTGACCAGTCGGTTTCGATAAGGTTTTTATCAAGCCCTGTGCTGTTACCGTTTTTATCAAAGCCTGCGCTATAACGTACTTGCAGCTGATTACCTGTACTGTTTTTTTGTGCACCAGAGAGCGTAATAATAGGTTGGTCGTCGTTGCCATTGGTATTGTCGTTGCTATCGTTACGGGCTTTTATTTGGAAAAAGTGACTGAATTTACTACTCAGCTCAAGCTCGCTAGAGACTTTAAACTTCCAACTGTATTGTACGGTTTCGTCTTTAAAGGCAAGTGTTGCGGCGGGCGATTTATCAAAGGCTTTTATTTCGTTGCGCTGGCGGTCGGTTGCGCCCTTATCTTTATCTTGGTCTTCATCACGATGTGCTAAAAACACAAAGTGATTACCTACAGTTGAGTCAGTATCTTCAATAATATGCACAACATCTTGATGATTCCCGCTATACATATCAGGCGATTCAATTGCACCTTCACTAAACGCATTTTCTATTAATGTATAAGCACTTAGCCCTGTGTTTTCGCCATCGGCATTGAGGGTTGTTTCTTGCGTTACTATAAAATCATCACGGCCTGCAGTGCCTATAATGCTTATAGACACTGTCGCTTCGGTGCCATCTGCCGATGTGACGGTTATTTCATCAAGTAAGGTTTCGCCCTCGTTTAATGCACTCACAGTGGCATGCTCGCCATTAAGTGTATATGACCAATTACCATCCTCAGTTAAGCTAAATGAACCATAAGTTGTGGTGTTATTGCTTTGCGTTTTAAATACTGCCTCATTGGCTTGTGCATCCGTTATAGATAGTTCACCTGTAATTGCTATATCGCGGGTATTTTCAATACTTACAGCTGTTTGACCGCTAATTACTGCGGCGTTTTGCGCTACAACCGATGCATTTACAGGCTCACTTTTTGACCCTGAGCTGCCGCACCCTACAGCTAAAATACCCAAAGAACAAACAGAAGAAATAGTTAAAACACGCAAGCCAAACTTTGACATAAACAACCAGCCCAGGTTAATGGTAAGTAAATAAAGTGAAATATAACTTACCAATTATTTGTTTTAATAACTAGATCTTTATTACCAGTATGGCTTTATAATTGTTAGCTGAGCTATTTGCGAAAAACAACTTTAAATAAAAGGGTAAAAATAAAATTAGGTTAAAACCAAGTTACTTGAGATAATCCTCAGCGAACCCCTTATTTAGGTTATATATGAAATTATTAGTTCGTAATTTGTCTCGCGCTACCACAGAGCAAGACCTTCGCACGTTGTTTGCAGCACACGGTAAAGTAACTACCTGTAACTTAGTGCTTGATAAAGATACTGGTTTATCAAAAGGTTTTGCCTTTGTAGAAATGCCAAACGACATAGAAAGTAGAAGCGCTATTAAAGCACTTAATCAATTAAGCGTTGATAAAAGCAAAATTCGCGTAAAATACGCAGATGAGTAATTAGTTACTTGCTATATTATTAAAACCAGCTATTTGCTGGTTTTTTACGTTTTAAGTTTATGCTTTATATTTAGCCAGAAATAAGCTGACTGTTTGTTCAATTACTTTATTATTTTGCTGCTCTGTTATTGTTTCAAACCCATAAAGTAGCGGATAAAACACAAACGATTTTAATTGATACACAAACTGTTTAGCAGCTATATTTAGCTCATCACCTTTTAAAACACCTGCTGTTCTAGCTTGCTCTAAAAAATCTTCTAAATAAGTCATACACCCCATAGTATTATTACTTAAAGACTTTGCTAGCTGCGGCTCTTGTAGCATTTGCATAAAGGCAATTTTAGCTAAACGTAAAAAATCAGGCGATGTAAGCATAGCCACTTCTTGCTCGGCAATAGCAGTAAGCTGCAAATCAATTGGTTGATTTTTATTAAAGTAAATAACATCACCATGATTAATTTTAGCCAGCATAGTCGTTAAAATAGCCTGAAATAACTCTTCTTTTGTCGCAAAGTGATTATAAACAGTTCGCTTAGAAGCCTCCGCTTTTGCAGCAACTTGATCCATACTAGTGTGCTCTACACCTTTTTCAAAAAACAGATGCTCTGCTGCTTGAAGAATATTTATGCGTTTTTTTTCTGATAATTTCATAATGGGTTCTGCAATTATTAATAGCTACATTTTAACTAAACAATAAAAAAATGCACTGTATAGTTTACTTTTCATCAAAACAATGAAAAACTACACTCATCAGTTTACTTTAGGGTTTAACGATGACATTTATAAAATGGGTAGTTGTGATCATCGCCATCATTGTTTTTGGAGGTTGTAGCGTGAATAAACAGATAGTTGCGCAAGGTGTTAATGAAGCACCTAATGTAGATAACTACGAAAATGGTAGATTTCATAACCATCAACAGGTTGAGCCGAATAGCTTTAAGAAAACACTCGGAATTTTAGGGCGTTACATAACAGAAAAGCGTACCAACATTACACCTAAAAAGCCCATTGCAATTAAAAGTGTTACAGCAAAAATGCTTAACTCCCTTGCAAATAATACTGTGCATGTCATTAAACTTGGCCACTCTAGCGTGCTTTTAAAAGTGCATGGCGAATACTGGTTACTCGATCCGGTATTTAGTGAGCGCGCATCTCCTTTTTCTTTTGTAGGGCCAAAGCGCTTTTCTAAATTACCTATTAGTATTAGCGAACTGCCACCAATCGATAAGGTGCTTATTTCGCACAACCATTACGATCACCTTGATAAATCAGCTATTAAAAAGCTGTCTGCAAAAACTAAGCAGTTTTATGTGCCACTTGGTGTAGATACCGATTTAGTTAAGTGGGGAGTGAATGAAAACAAAATTAGCACATTTAACTGGTGGCAGGAGTTACAAACCGAACATGCATTAGTTGCCTTTACTCCTACCCAGCATTTTTCGGGCCGTGGATTAAGTGATGCAAACAACACACTTTGGGGTTCGTGGGTTATTAAAACCTCCCAGCAAAGTGTTTATTTTAGTGGTGATTCGGGTTATTTCGCAGGCTTTAAAGAAATTGGTAACAAGTACGGTCCTTTTGATTTAACCCTAATTGAGACAGGCGCCTACGACAAAGATTGGGCCGATATTCACATGACACCAGAGCAATCGGTTCAAGCTCATATTGATTTACAAGGTAAAACTTTAGTGCCTATTCATAACGGTACGTTTGACTTGGCGTTTCATGCTTGGGTTGACCCATTTGAACGAGTAACGGCTGCAAGCAACATAAATAACGTAACATTGAGTACACCCGAGTTTGGACAAATATTTACCCCTACCGACGCTGCAATAACCCATAAATGGTGGAAAAACTAATTTGGTAGGTGTTTTAAAGGTATTTATTACAAGGTGTTAATTAAATAAGCGGCTATTAAGCCGCTTTTTTTATACTAATTGTACCTAACACTACAAAAGATGCAGCTAAAGCAAAAAACATCGCTTGCTGTGCGAGCAAAGCTGCTGCAAAAAATGCTACGCCGCTGCCTATAAACAGGTATCCGCTTTTTTTAGATTGGCTCATTGTGTGTGCTCCATTTATTGTTGTCGATTATTTATACACCCTACACCGGCAATTTTCAATTTTTGAAAAATAGAACTGGCAAGATGATAAATATTCGACTCACATCAGTGCTTCCTTTATATTAAAAGCCAATTTTTAAAACTATTCAGAAAACTATGGCCTCTACTCTTTTTAAAAGCGCTAGCCTAAGCCTGCTAGTCGCTCTCTTTGGTTGCTCTGAACCTGCAAGCGAGCATTCTTCTTTAGAAAATACGCCCGGCGTAAGCCTAAATAACGTTAAACAGCATATAAAAACGCTAGCCTCTGATGACTTTCAAGGGCGCGGCCCACTTACTCATGGTGAAGTAAAAACCGTGGGTTACTTGAGCGAGCAATACGAAGCTATGGGTTTAACTGGGGCGTATAATGGCAAGTTTTTACAGCCGGTAAAAATGGCAATGGTCACGGCCAATCAAAATATGCAATTGCAGGTGGGCGACTTAAAGTTTAAAGCAGGTAAGGATTTTACCGCCCGTACAGAGCAATTACAGCCAGTAATAGATGTACGAAACTCTGACATTGTATTTGTGGGTTACGGTATTAATGCCCCCGAATACAACTGGAACGATTACGAAAACATTAATGTTGAAGGTAAAACCGTTATTGTATTGGTAAACGACCCAGGCTTTGCTACACAAAACGATGCGTTATTTACAGGTAATGCTATGACCTACTACGGCCGCTGGACTTACAAATACGAAGAAGCCGCACGCCAAGGTGCCAAAGCGGTATTTATTGTGCACGAAACTGCCCCTGCGGCTTACCCTTGGGGCGTGGTTGAAAGCTCAAACACAGGAACTAAATACACCCTGATGGACAATAACCTAAACGCTTCTAAGCTCCCAGTTATGGGCTGGCTAACACTTAATACTACTGAGCAAATTTTTAATGCCGCACAGCTTAACTACCAAAATTTAAAACAAAAGGCTTTAAGTGATGACTTTAAAGCCACAGCGCTTAATTTAACAGCCAACCTTTCATTTAAAAACGAAGTATCGCATGCCAAATCACATAACGTAGTTGCGCAAATTACAGGAAGCGACGCCCCTAATGAGTACGTGGTAATAGGTGCTCATTGGGATCATTTTGGTACCAAGCAAACCGACAGCGGCCCTAAAATTTATAACGGCGCAGTGGATAATGCCTCTGGCACAGCGGCCACACTTGAAATTGCCCGCATTATGAATCAAATCCACCAGCAAACACCGTTTAAACGCTCTATTTTATTTGCTAATTTTACCGCAGAAGAAACTGGCCTCATTGGTTCGCAAGAGTTTGCAACCGGTGGCGTTGTGCCCACTAAACAAATGGTCGGGCTATTAAATATTGACGGAATGAACGTGCTAGATGGCACCGATTACATTTTGCAATACGGTAAAGATTTATCCACCCTAGAAAACTACCTAGCAAACGCGGCAAAAGCGCAAGGTCGCGTTGTTAAAATGGACCCTCGCCCGCAAAACGGTTTGTTTTTTAGGTCAGATCATTTTTCTTTAGCTAAGCAAGGTGTGCCGAGTTTATTATTTATGAGCCTTGGCGATACCGACCCTGATTACATTGCGCATAAATACCATAAAGAAGCCGACGATTACTCGCCGCAGTGGTCATTAGGTGGCGTAAAGCAAGACATAGAGCTTATTGTTGATATAGCCACAAAGCTTGCTAACAATGGCGATTGGCCTACATGGACGAGTGACTCAGACTTTAAAGCAAAGCGCGAGCAAGATAAGCCGCATTAGCAGGTAAAGTTTAAAGCTAAATAATAATCATACCAATCGCATTAAAATCCTCCTACTTGGAGGATTTTAATTTTGAGCGCGCCCGCATTAGTAAGGTTTCGGCTTTGGCCCCTAAATACACATAAATAGCCAAGGCTATTAAAAGCCCTACCACCGCAAGCATCATCGCAATGGCCGGTAATAAGTATTCAGCCTGCCCCAACGCTGCCTTAAACATGGTTAATAGCGCCTCAATAGATATTGCAATTAGCACGGTAGATATAAACCGGGTAATTGTACGCCGTGTAGAAGAGTGCCTAAATATATCCTTATGCATTAAAATCTCTTCTTCGAGAATGGTCTTTCCTAAATCAAACACGGCCAACGCTAAAGTAATATATATAATAATGCTAAAGGGCTCGAGGGGATCAGACGCTGAGTCAAAGTGGGTTAATAATGCATATATATCGTTAAATACTATGCTCAGTAAAAAGAGTACCAAAGTAAATAAACACGCCACAATCACCCCATAACCCGCTTTAAAATAAGGCGAAATACCGGCTCGCGCGCTGTCTCCCATTACAAACTCAATTAACTGGGTTAAGCATACGTCTAACACTAAATAATGCTGCTGGTTAATTGGCTTTTTTAGCTCTTTAATAGCCGAAATACATAAATGATTAGTTGCGATAGAAATATACGGATCGGTAAAGCACACCGAATCGGTTTGTTTAGATTGTAAAAAGTAAGGGCGCTCACTTAAATCTTGCTGATTACCTTGCTCGGCTAATTTTTTATAGGCACGCTTAAAGCAAACATTATTGCCTTGCTGAAGCCCAGATTCGTTTAAACAGTATTGCAGCTCTAAAAAGGGATATTGCTTTACTAAAAAACGCGTATCTCGATTTTTGTTAAGCCCATCTTCAATACTCATTAAAATAGAGTCAAGTAAGCTGTGTATTACTTGCTCATACTCATGGTAGCGCTCAACACTACTTATATAACTCATTCGCGCCATAATTGTGTACTCACTCAGTTGCTATAGCGTTAACTAAGCAAGTTTAAAACCAAGTATAAAAAGTGTTTTTATTCATAAGGTTAAGGTTTTAACTTGCGCTCATTTGCACCTCTTTGGTGAAAAAGCCGTTATGCTTGCGCCATACACAAAAAAAGCAGCTAAGTAAATGTTACTTAACTGCTTTGTGAGTATGACCTGATAAATTTTAAGCGTGTAAAACTACGCCATAAAATTATTGTACTTTAGAAAACTCTTGCTGCGAAAGCTCACCATTTTTATCTGTATCGAGCTTATCAAACAACCGTGCTAACTGTGCGTTGGCTTGTGCTTCTGTTTTGCTAATTACGCCATCACCATTGGCATCAAAACTGTTGAAGTCGACCGCGGCAAACGCCGCTGATGAAGAGGCAAGGGCTAGAAGTGCGATAAATTTTTTCATAATCATTTCCTTAGGCTAAGTGCCTGGCAAAGGGGAAGAAATCCTTTTCTGAGATCCATAAAGGGAGAATCGGTTATTTGTATTCAAAAAAATCGTTTTCGGTTAGGCCATTTCGGCTTTGCATATTTAATTGCTGCACTATTTGTTCTGCTGATTGATCACTTTGGTTTGTTAAACCACCTTCGCCTTGCATAGGTGTTTTAAACTCTGTATTTGCCAATACCACCGATGATGACACCAAGGTGATAAGTACAAGTGTTGTTTTCAGCTTAGTCATAATGTAATCCTTCAATAATATGCATTACCTGTATAAATTTGCACTGAGGTGGTTACAATTCACTTCCTTGTTATTCTTTTTAATAGGCTCCCTTGCCTATTTAGGTTGTCTTTGGCAACTCAGAATTATGCTTACACCACAGCGCATTAATCGTCTACGCTCGTAAAACCTCTGCTTTAAAAAGTTTACCGTTTGTGTTGGTATCAAACTTTGCAAATGTGCCAGAAAATACCAGCGCTATTGCAAGCAAAGTTGGGTATCGCTTTTACATAACGATTCCTTCGCTATGCGTTTATAATAAAATGCCCTGTGTATTACACTGTCCTTGTTATTCTTTATGGTAAGCTCCCTTGCCTACTTAGGTTGTCTTTGGCAACTCAGAATTAACGTGCCACTGGGCGTTAACTACTCAAAGCACTCACTTATGCTTTGTCGAACTCACTCTTAGATAGCTCGTTGTTTTTGTCAGTATCAAGTTTTGTAAACTGACTCATTAATTCAGCATCAGCAGATGCTTCTAACGGGCTTAATGTGCCACTGCCATCTTTATCGAGTGTGTCAAAATCTGTTACTGCAAAAGCCGCTGATGAAGAGGCTAAAGCCATTAATACCAATGTTGATTGTGCCTTTTTCATAATGAAATCCTTCATAGGGTTAGGGGAGTAGCCAATTGGCGTTACCCACGTTTTGCTTAATACAGCTTAACTATTACAACTTCAGTGCCATGTTTTATTTTTACTTAATAAACAATAAGTTACATTTTTAGTATATGAAAAGGTTAAGTTACAAGAGGTGTTTTTGTTGCTTTTTAGCAACAGCTAGATGAGCCAATTAAAATAAACCATTAAAATCAACAGCTTATGATTTATAAAAAAGCCACACATGAGCTAAAAGCTAACTAAAAACATAATCTGGGGAAGTTTAAGAATAAACTAAAGCTGAACAGCTTAATTAAAACAATTAAACGCCATAAAACCTAAAACATAACCAATTGAAATATATTGATATTTATAAAATTTTTAGCGTTTATTTTTTAAAAGCATGGCAAGCCTGTAAAAAACAGGCATTTGTTGCCAAATGGCGAATTTAGTAAAAGGCAGGGGTTAAAAAGGGAGCGCATTGCATTTAGTTGGGCATAACAAATTGGCGTTTTTAAAGTATAAAAACAATTTAACTACTTCCAGCCTTGACGCCATTTTTGTGTGTCTTTTAAATCTCGCCAGCGTATTGAGTACTGATTTTTAGAATATACCGACTCGGTAATGCATTCAATTACATTACCCTCTTCATCGTATTTTACTTCAACAATGATAAAGTGTTTTTCTTTGTTGATAGCTGGAGTGGCAGTCCACTTACTGTTTAGTAATTTTTTAGGGTTTAAGTTATTCATTAAATAATCTAGTGTGCTTAATTAACACTAATACGACATAACCCGTTGTTTAGCTCAACATAAAGTTAGGCCGTATTAATGTTACTTCATCAACTTACTGGTTACTCAGCGATTAACTTACCTTTATACATTTTCATTTGGCAATGAAAGTCGTACTCACCTGCTTTAAGTGCAGGCAAAGTGATTTTATTATCTCCCATTGCAAGGCTTTCACTTACATCAAGCTGCGGGAACACTAACGTTTCGGCGCACGGTGCACTGTCTTTTCTATCAAATGTAAGTGTTACTTTTTTGTTGGCCGCCACCTTTATATGACTTGGTTGATAAACGCCGTTATCTACCACTATGGTTTGCGTATTATCATTACTATGTATTTGCTTTGGCTTATAAAGCCAAAACCAATAAATAATGGCCACTATTAATACTGCACCAAGTAAATTTATCATTAACATTATCGACTCCTTAGCGCTTATTGGGTTTATAAAAACGTAAGCGATTAGCATTGGTGACTACTGTCAGTGATGAAAGCGCCATAGCTGCGCCCGCCACTACTGGGTTTAGTAGTACACCAATAAACGGATACAACACACCGGCTGCAATAGGAATGCCCGCAACGTTATAAATAAAGGCACCAAACAAGTTTTGTTTAATGTTTTTAATTGTTGCGCTGCTAATGGCAATAGCATCGGCAAGGCCATGCAGTGAGCCACGCATTAAGGTAATATCGGCGCTTTCTATGGCTACATCTGTACCTGTGCCAATTGCAAAACCGACATCTGCTTTAGCAAGCGCGGGGGCATCATTGATCCCATCACCCGTCATGCCTACAATCTCGCCTTGCTGCTGACGTTTAGTGACTTCGTTTACTTTATCCTCTGGCAACACTTCTGCGATAAAATCATCAATACCGACTTTTTTAGCCACAGCGTGTGCGGTCGCTTTATTATCGCCAGTGAGCATTACTAGATGAATACCTTCATTTTGCAGGCGCTTGATTGCCTGTACTGAGTCTTCTTTTAGCGGGTCCGCTACCGCAATTAAGGCCATTAGTTGATTATTACAGGCAAAGTACATCGGGGTTTTTGCATCATTTGCAAAGGTGTGTGCTTGCTCTGTGGCGTCATCAACTGCAATCTCGTATTTATCCATAAGCGCTTTATTGCCAAATAACAGTGTTTGCCCATTCACCGTTCCACTTACACCTTTACCGGTAATCGCATCAAAGTCGGTAACTTTACTCAAGGTTACGTTTTGTTTTTTAGCGTACTGTGTAATCGCCTCCGCAAGTGGGTGCTCAGAGCTACTCTCGAGGCTTGAAACTAATTGCATTACGTTATTTTCATCTGCGTTATTAAACGTTACAACATCTGTTACCTGAGGTGCACCTTGGGTGATAGTGCCGGTTTTATCTAAAATCATGGTAGTAATTTTAGAGGTAGTTTGCAGTGACTCGCCATTGCGAATTAATATGCCAAACTCGGCTGCTTTACCTATTCCCACCATTACCGACATAGGCGTTGCTAAACCAAGCGCACACGGGCATGCAATAATCAGCACTGTGGTTAACGCTACCACTGCATAAGCAACTGAAGGGGCTGGGCCAAAATTCAACCATGCAAGGGCTGCTAGTATCGCAATTATCATTACTGTGGGCACAAAAATGCCCGATATAACATCGGCTAATCGCCCTATTGAAGGCTTAGAGTTTTGTGCGCGTTTTACCATATTAATAATATTGGCAAGGGTTGTTTCTTGGCCTATATGTGTGGCTTCAAATAATAATGTACCACTTTTATTAATGCTGCCAGCAACCACTTTATCGCCAGCTTGTTTACTCACTGGCATAGGCTCACCCGTGAGCATAGATTCATCTAATCTGCTGCTACCTTCGAGCACATCACCATCTACCGGGATTTTTTCGCCTGGGCGTACCCTTACATGATCGCCCTTTTGCACATCACTAATGTCTATATCTTGCTCTGCGCCATCGCGTATTACACGGGCTGTTTTTGCTTGTAAGCCAATTAAACGCTTAATAGCCTGCGAAGTACGCCCACGCGCTTTCACTTCAAAAGCTAAGCCCAAACTAATTAACCCAATTATCATTGAAGAAGCTTCAAAATAAACGTGCCTTGCAACCTCAGGTAGTAAGCTAGGCGCAAGTACAACAAACATTGAATATAACCACGCAGTGCCCGTTCCCAAAGCAATAAGCGTATCCATGTTAGCACTATGGTTTTTAAATGACTGCCATGCGCCTTTATAAAATTGCTTACCTGCTACAGCCATAACGACAAACGTGATAATACCGACCACACCCCATGCAATTCGCTGGTTAGTGGTTGTCACGCTCATATCAAAAATTAGCCCATAAATCATAAGCGGTACGCCCACACCTAAAGCCAGCATCATGTTGCGCATTAGCTTTTTGTAATGTGCCTCGTCTGACTTGGCTTTTTCATCAAGCGCATCTTGCTCTGATGTGTTATCCATAGGTTTTGCGCCGTAACCTATATTTTCAACGGCGCTAATTAATGTGCTTTGCTGCGCGCTACCCTCTACTCGTACGGTGCGATCTGCAAAGTTCATTTCGACATTGTTTGCGCCTTGCACACTATTGAGGGCTTTTTCTATTTTGGCTACACAACTGCCACAATTAGCACCTTCAATAATAAAGTTTTGCTCTGTTGTTTTACTGCTACTCATTGCACATCTCCGCTTTTATTTGGCTCAACAAGTGGGTCAACAAACGTCTCTATTAAGCTACACACATCACTTGCAACAGCGCCGTCTGCCGATGTTTCCCACTGTTTTAACGCCGCTTGCATACGCACTCGTAATTTAAGGGTTTCTTGAAACAAGGCTTCGGTTTCTTCTAAACGTTTTGCAATAATTTGCCGTGTAAGTGGGCATGGGCAATGTCCTTGTTCTGACTCGCCAATGATATGCTGTATATCTTTTAGGGAAAACCCGAGCTTTCGGGCGCTTATAATAAACTGTAAACGTTGGCGGTCTGCTTTTGTATATTGTTGATAACCATTACTTTGGCTACGTATGGGCGATAAAAGGCCTATTCGTGTGTAATGACGAACTGTATCAGGCGTTACACCCATTAACTTCGCTAATTGCTTAACATACATAATTTAGCCCCCTTAGATTTTAGAGCTCAATTGTAAACCTATGTGTGACACACAGGTCAATAGAGGGGAGCATTAAAGCATAATTTAAATTTACTGGAGCTGATAAAATAAAAGCGCGCTAATGAGCGCGCTTAAAAAGAGGCAGAGAGATTAATTTTCTTGTTGGCGAGAGGCTTTTAGCTCTTCACTTAGTTCACCGGCTATTTGCTGAATTTTTGGCATTGCATCTTGCACTAAGCTTTGCGACATTTGCATAGACTCTTGCATTACTACGGGCATTTTTTGGAGAATTTTTTGCCCTGTTTCAGTTTTATAAAACGCCAACATGTCGGCAATTTCTTGCTCGTTAAAATGTTTGTCGTAAACGTTAACCATCATCGGCTGCATTTTTTTCCAGCTCATTTCGGTTTTAAGTACGTTGGTCATATCTGCGTAGTATTTATCAAAAATAGCTTGCTCAGAGGGCTTAACACCCATTTGTGCAGACATGTTTTTCATCATGCCTTCAACTTGCCCGTACATAGAGTCAACCATAGCATCCATGTTCATCACGTTTATCAGCTCATCTATTTTTTGCTGCTTAGTTGCCTCGTCAGCCAATACGCTGCCAGAAAATATAAGTAACGAAAGTAATAGTGCCTTAGCCATTGTCATATCCTTAAATATAAAAAGTAAGACCATACTCACATGATTAATACCAATCCGCAATAATACTTACTCATTTTGCGGGGCTAAACGGGTCGCTACTTACGTTAAAAAATGCTCATTCAGAACAACTAAATAGCTAATTTTTTTACTAAATTATCAACACGTTTTACTAGCTTCAGAATAAATCACTTAATTATGCGAACGGGTATAAAATAGTTTGTAAATGTGTAAACCCACACTAAAAAGGCCAAATAAAACATGTTTATTTGGCCTTTTTATCAGTGCACAGGGGCTAATCGTCTTCTACGTTATCGAGCCCTTTTGTGCCTTCTTTTGCTTTAAGCTTATGATGAATCGCTGATTTTATTAACATATACCCACTAATAGGGGCAGTAATTAATAAAAACACGGTAATTAAAATCTCTTTTACGCTTATGGTGTGCACCGACGTTGCAAAAAACACCATTGCAGCAATTAATATGCTGGCCATACCCAGTGTTGTTGCTTTAGTAGGGCCGTGTAAGCGCATGTAAAAATCAGGTAATTTAATTAAGCCCAGCGACCCTATTAAAATAAATAGCCCACCAAAAAGTAGTAATATTGATACAACCCACTCGCTTATCATTATAATATCCTATTCAATTAAATCGCCGCGTAGTAAATACTTACACACTGCAACAGTACTTATAAAGCCAAGCATCGCGATTAATAACGCGGCTTCAAAGTACAAACCAGTGCCCATACTAATACTGTATAAAATAATTAACGCGATAACATTAATGTACATAGTATCTAGGGCTAAAACTCTATCAGGCACTGAGGGGCCAATAATTAATCGCCATAGGTTTAACAGTAACGATAAACCAATCATGGCAAATACAATAAGTAAGACAGTATCTAACATTGAAATATCTCCTTTAGGGGAGCTTCGTAGCGCTGTTTAATTTGTTTAATAAGTGCCTCTTCATCTTTTAAATCAAGCACATGTATAAGTAAATAGCGCTGTTTAGGCTTTTCGCCTTCGTCTAGTGACTCAGGAATAGGATATACCTCAGCACTTACTGTACCAGGTGTAAGAGATACACAACTGGCAAGAATTGTAATGGGCATATCGTGTATTAAATCTATAGGCACTTTAACAAAAGCAGGGCGTAACTTTTTAGCTGGGCCAACGATTAATAAGGCTACCTGTAAATTAGCAACCACTATATCGTAAAGTACAATGAGTAATTGTTTTAGCGCCAAACCTGGTTTTAGTATTAAGGGTTGCGGATCACGTAATGAAACACTTAATAGCGGTATAAATATCGCAAAAAAAGTAGCTAATACTATATGCCCTGCGGATACACTATTATTAAGCAACAACCAAATTAAAAATAAAAACAAACTACGAAACGGCGTTGGCAACCAACGATAACGGGCTTGTAACCTCATTACTCACCTCCCTTCATAACTGCATTAATGCCACCACTTATATCATGCAATTGCGTAGCAGCACTAACCATGTATTCACTTATTGGTCCGCCAAAAACAACTAACAAAGGTGAGCATGCAAGTAACCCTACAATTATCATCACCTGTAATGGGTGAGCATTTTCGCCCTCGGCGCTTTCTGTTTTATTGCCTTTTCTTTCCCAAAACATACTTGTACCAGCACGAGAAAGTGCAACTAATAAAACAAAACTAGCAATTAAATAGACAGGCCAAAATAGTAAGGCTTGCTCGCTATTTAAGGTTGTTTTGAGGATCCAAACTTTTCCAACAAACCCCGATAGCGGCGGCATACCTACTACGGTTAATGCAGCAATTACAAAGCATGCTCCTAATAAGTAAGGTTGGTTTACGGCTCGTCCGGCAACCAGTCTATCCCCTACTTTGCCCCTTTGTGTGGCAATTAAATCAGCTAATAAAAATAGTGCAGCGCTGACTAATGTGGAGTGTACTAAATAATAAAGCAGTGCAGCTGTTGCAGTGACGTTTTGCAGTGCAATTAGAGCGACTAACGTGCCCACTGATACAACAACTAAATTTGCCGTTAACTTACGTAAATCTTGCGCAGCCATTACGCCAATTGCACCAACCACTATAGTAGCAATGGCTAAGCCCCATAACCATGATTGCGCCATATGTTCAAGCTCACCGGCTTGCTCACCAAAAATAACGGTATAAACGCGCAGCATGGCGTATACACCCACCTTGGTCATAATAGCAAATAAAGCGGCAACCACAGGCTTTGCACTGGCATAAGTATTAGGTAGCCACAAGTGCAAAGGGAGCAATGCGGCTTTTAAAGCAAATACAACTAACAGCAGTAAGCCGCCGGCCTTTGCCAAATAGACATCATCGCCCGTTAACAGGGCTACTTTTTGCGTCATATCAGCGATGTTTAATGTACCCAGTACACCGTATAAAATACCTAAACCAATTAAAAATACGCTCGAGCCAACCAAATTTAATATGACGTATTGGAGCGCTGCACGGGTATTTTGTTTATCTCCGGCATGCATAAGTAGTGAGTATGAGGCAATCAACAACACCTCAAAAAATACAAATACATTAAATAAGTCACCCGTTAAAAATGCCCCATTAACACCTAATATTAAAAAATGAACTAATGGATGAAAAAAGTTTCCTTTTGCATCATCGCCGGCACAGCCATATAAAATGACTCCCATTCCTAAAAAGGATGTAAGTGCAACCAATAAAGTAGAAAGCATATCGGCAACAAGCACTATGCCAAAAGGAGCAGACCAATTACCAATAACGTATACATTGATACCACTGTTACATATATGGATTAACAGCAATGCACTAACAACAAATGTGATCACCGCCATAATTGATGAGGCAATACGGCGAATACGTAAACTTTTACCACAGGGTGGCAAAAGCAATATTACCGCTGCCAACATAGGTAATAAAATAGGCAAAGAGGTTAAATGTTGAATCATTTTTGCTCCTTGCTATCGGCTGCGCTTTTGATGATTTGCCCATCAACATGATCGCTCCCTAAATCGGCTCTACCACGTATAGCCAAAATAACCACAAACGCAGTCATTGCAAATCCTATCACTATTGCAGTAAGCACTAGTGCTTGAGGTAAAGGGTCGGCATATTCAGCCCCTGTACCAAGCACAACCGCTTTATTTATGGTTAAGCGACCCGCAGAAAACAAAAATAAGTTAACGGCATAGGAAATCATAGTAAGGCCAAGCACTACCGGAAACGTACGGGCTCTTAGCAGTAAAAACACACCACAACTAACTAATACACCAACGCAAGATGCGTACAATAGCTCCATTAAATATTTACCTCTTTTTTCTGGGTATCTGCTGTCATGTTGCCAAGGCTTGCTAATATCATTAACGTGGCTCCAACCACTGTTAAATAAACGCCTAAATCAAACACAATTGCGCTTGCAAGTTCTGTTTTGCCAATAAATGGGATATCGAAATAATCAAACCACGTAGTTAAAAACGGCCGTTCAAAGAACCAGCTACCGACTCCAGTAAACAAGGCAATACCGATACCTGATGCAATAATTTTACGGTAGTTGACTGCAAAGCGCTCGCTTATCCAAGCTGAGCCATGAGCCATATACTGCAATATAAAGGCAATTGATGTTACTAACCCTGCAATAAAGCCGCCGCCAGGTAAGTTATGACCACGTAAGAAAATATAAGCCGATACTAATAATGCAAGCGGTAATAAGCTATGCGAAATACTGGCAAGTAGTATAGGGTGTCGCTCGCGTGCCCATGGGCGCCCTTCACCATCACTTGCTGGCATGAACAATGGAATACGAGAAAGCACTTTAAATATACCCAACGCTGCAATACCCAATACGGTTATTTCGCCTAGGGTGTCAAAGCCCCTAAAATCAACCAAAATAACGTTTACTACATTGGTACCGCCACCTCCTGTTTTGGCATTGGCTATGAAAAAATCTGATATCGATTCGAGTGGGCGCGTAAGTAATGCATAACATATACTTGCCACCACAACACCTAATGTTGAGGCTATCCCTAAATCTCTGAGTACTCGTAACGAGCTAGACTCTTTAGGCGTATGTTGTGGTAAGAAAAACAACGCCAACATTAATAAAATAACGGTTGCTACTTCTACCGTTAATTGCGTAAGCGCTAAGTCGGGCGCAGAAAAACGCGTAAACGCCACCGACACCATGAGTCCTACAATAGAAATCATTAGTAACGCAACTACGCGTGAGCGATGCCAAATAACGGTAGCAAAAGCACCTATAATCAGTAGGCCTGCACCTATTGCGTTATGCACATCAACCGGAATACGCGGCATACTGCCCGCTAATTGTTGCATTTCAAATAATGGCCAACCGGCACATAACAATACCACCGCCAGCATTACAAAAATGTAGCGTTGTAATGAGCCGTTTTCGATAGTGTTTACCCTGCTTTGGCACCAATTAATAACTTTAAGCACAATTAGCTCAAAGGTTTTTTTAGCATTAAGTGGCGGTAATGATGCTTGAAATTGAAATAGGTATTTACGATTTATATAAATAAACAAACCACCCACTACCGCCATGGCGCTCATTAATAGCGGTAAGTTAAAACCATGCCATATAGCCAGTTCGTACTCTGGTACCTTTTGACCAAGTACAGCCAAAGACGCAGCAGATAAAATGCCATCGACTGAAAAATGCGGGAACAAACCAACCAGCACACACAGCACAACCAATACTTCAATAGGGAGTCGCATGTAACGCGGAGCCTCATGCGGCTGGCGTGGTAAATCAATTGGTTCGCCATTAAAAAATACATCGTGAATAAAACGCGACGAATAAGCCACCGATAACGCCCCTGCAATAGTGGCTAACACCGGGATTAACCACGACATAGAGCCAAGCACTTGCTGATGTAAGGTTTCGGCAAAAAACATTTCTTTAGATAAAAAGCCGTTAAGCAATGGCACACCCGCCATTGAAGCAGCCGCAACCATGGCAAGTGTGGCCGTATACGGTAAATACCGCCACATACCATTAAGCTTACGCATATCACGAGTGCCGGTTTCATGGTCAATTATACCTGCTGCCATAAATAGCGAGGCTTTAAACGTGGCATGATTAATAATATGGAATATTGCCGCCACAGTAGAGAGCTCAGTATCTAGGCCCAATAACAGGGTAATTAACCCTAAATGGCTAATGGTTGAGTACGCTAACAGGCCCTTTAAATCGTGTTTAAATAAGGCGATATAAGCGCCAAATAAAAGCGTTGTTAAACCGGTTAAACCAACCAGTAAAAACCAAGTATCTGTACCTGAAAGTACTGGGTGAAAACGCGCTAATAAAAATATACCTGCTTTTACCATAGTCGCAGAGTGTAAATACGCGCTAACAGGGGTTGGGGCTGCCATAGCGTGAGGTAGCCAAAAATGAAATGGAAACTGTGCCGATTTAGTAAATGCACCTAGCAAAACTAATACCAGTGCTGTTTCGTATAAATCATGTGATTGAACAATTGCCTTGCTAGCTAAAATTACATCTAGGTCGTAACTGCCAACTATATCGGCCACTAACATTAAACCTGCCAGCAATGCTAAGCCACCAGCACCGGTAACAGCTAGCGCCATGCGAGCGCCCTTTCGTGCTTCTGTTTTATGCCACCAATAGCTAATTAATAAAAACGAGCTAATGCTGGTCAGTTCCCAAAACAGCCAAAGCTGAATAACATTGTTAGACATAACAATGCCCAGCATTGCGGTCATAAACAGCAATAAGTAACTATACAGCTTAGCTAAGGAGTCGTTTTTACTCAGATAATAACGTGCGTAGGTAATTACCAGTATGCCTATGCCTAAAATCATAAACATAAACAGTAAGCTCAAGCCATCAAGACGAAATGATAAGTCCAGTCCAACAGCGGGGATCCACGTTACAGCATAACGAATCGTTTCACCTGCTAAAATAGCGGGGGTGTGGTATAGCGTAATACCTAATGCTGCTAAAGGGGCAAGTACAGTGACAGCTGCAGCTTGCGTACGGGATAGTTTGCCGGTGCATGAAGAAATAACACTGCCAATTAAGGATAACAAAGGTATCCAGAGCAAAGTCATAATGTAGGGCCTTTTATAATCATAAGTTTATCCTTACGTTTTATACATCACGAAAAGATGCTTTTACTGTCTGTTTTTAAACGACATTAATACGTACAGTTATACTTATAAACGGCCATTTTGTCTATAGATAGCAAGCCTAATCGATTTAAATTTAATCAAGCTGAGCGGTTTTAGCAGCATTGATTTGATCAACCCACAAAGCCCTGTACCGCTTTGATAAACCTAGTTGTTGATACTGCATAATTGACCATTGCTTAGTTGGCTTATATGCCACGCCGCCTTGCTGGCAACTTAAGCTTTTGTGCCATCCATTTGGCGCAGCCTCACCTTGCGAAATATATAAATTTGGGGCTACGTATCCTTGGCGTTTACACAACCAGCGCTGTTTAGAAATAGGCAGCGTATATTCATCTTCAAAACCACTAAAGTGCATTAGCTCATGCAAAAATACATTATAGTTTGCTTGGGTACTTAGCTGCATTTTTTTACCTGTTACATTGGCGCTGCCGCTCGTACCCATAATTACAGTGTAGTCATAGCTGTTAGTAGACTGCGCTTTTAAGTGCGCGTTTTGCCATAAGCAATTAGCCATGTCCGAGGTGGTAGCGCAGTCAATTGCGCCCCCAGCGTAAACCGGTTTACTTAAGCAATACGCCCCGCTTTGCGGCTCAGGTTTTTTATTATACTGCGCGGCAAAACTTGATAACTTAAACAAGGCTTCTCTATTTACACCCAATAGCAGCACATTGTAACTACAGCTATTGTTAATCGGCGGGCGTGTATTTAACGCTGCAAAACCAAGTTGATGTAAAAAGGAATGCGAAACTTGCTCATAGTCACTCCCTTTGTGCAGCGCTAAATGGTTAAATGCCGCGCCTTTAGGCAGTAAGTTTTGGGTTAACAATAGTTGAAGGTCATTCCAGCGACCTTGCTTTAAAAGAGCTTGCGCGAGTTGTTGGCGCTTGTTGTGCCCAACATGCTCTATACTTTGTAGCCAAAATAACTTTGCTTGCTCGTTTTTGCTTGCATTAATCAGCTTTAAAGAATAATTGTACTGAGCTGATGGGATATTTTTACGCGCTAAAAAGCCTAAGGTCAGCTCGGGAAGATGTGCAATATTATTTGAAAAGTAACGGGGAAATTGCCAATAACTTTGCAGCGGATTAGCCTGAGCGTGAAGTACATGCCAAAAGCTAATGCTGCTTAACTGGTTGCAAGAGCCTGCAATAAGCAGGCTAAATAGCAAACCAATTAGATAACACAGGTATTTAACTAGCGTCTGCACCAGCCATAAGCTCAAGCTCTAAACGTGCATATTTGTATTCAATAAACTCATGCACATTAGTGGATAATGCCAACCTAAAGTAATCAGCAGCTAAAAACTGCTCACCGGCTGCTTGATGCATTTTGGCTAAATAAAAGTACGCCTCGCACAAGCGCTGTGCGTATTCTTGCTCTGACTTAACGCCCTCGCTAATACCCGATAAAAACGTATGCTCACTCATATCGCCGGTATAAAGCGAAATTAACTGATAAGCCCATTGCGATTCATCAAGGGCTGCAGCATTTGTTTTAAGAGCCGCTAATGCTTGTTGTTTATCCTCTTGTGATTGTGCAAGGTAAAGCCATAACACACGGTAAGGATCGTTGGGTGAACGCGCTAAAAACTCATCAAAGTCACTTTGCGCTAGGTTTGCTCTTTCACCATAATACAGTGCAATGCCACGGTTTAAATAAGCGTATTCATGCTCTTCATTAAGCTCAAGGGCTGAGTCAAAAAACTCATACGCTTTTTCGTATTGCTGCATTAAAGTGTGCTGAATACCTAAAAAGTTATACACCTCAGCTAAATCAGGCTTTAGTTTTATAGCGCGGTTAAAATCAATGCGCGATAACGTGGTCATTCCTAAGCTATCAAATAATACCCCACGGTCATAATAAAGCTTAGCTTGTTGCTCGGTACTTAAATCGGCTCGATTTAATAGCTCAGAGTAACGTGCAATCGCAATTTCACTTCTAAAGTCAGATGCAAGGGGTGCAGTAAAAGGCACATTAACAATCGGCGTAGGTTTTGATTCAGTCGTGGTTTGGCAAGCGCTTAAAGACAAAATAGCAAAAGATGCCAAAGCTAAATGTTTGAGTATCATTAAAATCCTTAATACCAAGATATATCGCAATAAAAATAAGACAGACCTTGTCTAATAAGGTTTCATTAAAGCATAAAAAAAGGGGCTAAACAGCCCCTTTTTTATTATCCCGCGTATATTAACGGGTTAAAGTTTAGCAATTATGCGTCTTTTGACTCATCAGCTGCAGGTGCTGCTGATTCCATTGCTTCTTTAATGCTTAGACGTACACGGCCTTGGCGGTCTACTTCTAGTACTTTAACTTTAACTTCTTGACCTTCACTTAAGTGGTCAGTTACGTTGTTAACACGCTCTGTGCTGATTTGAGAAATATGCACTAGGCCATCTTTACCAGGAAGAATGTTTACAAACGCACCAAAGTCAACAATACGTACAACTTTACCAGTGTAGATAGTACCTACTTCTAGTTCTGCTGTTAATTGCTCAATACGTGTAATTGCGTTTTGCGCGCTTTCACCGTCTGTTGCAGCAATCTTAATTGTACCGTCGTCTTCAATTTCAATTGTTGTGCCTGTCTCTTCAGTAAGTTGACGGATTGTAGCGCCACCTTTACCAATTACTTCAGCAATCTTCTTAGCAGGAATTTGCATAGTGTAGATGCGAGGAGCAAACATTGATAATTCTTCAGAAGGAGCAGAAATCGCTTCATCCATCACACCTAAAATGTGTAAACGTGCAGCTTTTGCTTGTTTAAGCGCAATTTGCATGATTTCTTGTGTGATACCTTCAATCTTGATATCCATTTGTAGTGCAGTGATACCGTTAGTAGTACCTGCTACTTTAAAGTCCATGTCACCTAAGTGATCTTCATCACCTAAGATATCTGAAAGAACAACAAACTTCTCATCTTCTTTCACAAGACCCATCGCGATACCCGCAACAGACGCTTTAATTGGTACACCCGCGTTCATAAGAGCTAGTGACGTACCACAAACAGATGCCATTGAAGACGAACCGTTAGATTCAGTGATTTCAGATACAACACGAATTGAGTAAGGGAACTCAGTAAGTGTAGGCATTACAGCAGAAATACCACGCTTAGCTAGGTTACCGTGACCAATTTCACGACGCTTAGGAGAACCTACAAAACCAGTTTCACCTACACAGAATGGAGGGAAGTTGTAGTTAAGCATAAAGTGGTTTTTGTGAGTACCCGTTAAATCATCGATTAACTGAGAATCACGTTCTGTACCAAGTGTAGCTGTAACTAATGCTTGAGTTTCACCACGAGTAAAGATTGCAGAGCCGTGAGTACGTGGTAATACGCCTGTCATTACGTCTAATGCACGGATCATGTCTGGTTCGCGACCATCGATACGTTTTTCACCAGCAGTGATGCGGCCACGTACAATTTTCTTCTCTAAAGAACCAAATACTTTACCTACTTCTTGCTTATCAAGTGTTTCATCTTCAGCAAGCTCGCTTGTAAGCGCTTCAATTACAGCGTCTTTTGCTGCAGTTAATGCTTCTTTACGCGCTACTTTATCGGTAATACGGTAAGCTTCACCTACTTTATCAGCTGCAAGTTCAGCTACTTTTTCTTCAAGCGATACGTTTTTCTCAGGTGCAGACCAATCCCATGTAGGCTTGCCCGCTTCTGCTTTAAATTCGTTGATTGCGTTGATAATAGCTTGAGATTGCTCATGGCCGTATACAACCGCGCCTAGCATTACGTCTTCAGCTAGTACGTCAGCTTCTGATTCAACCATTAGTACTGCGTTATCAGTACCTGCAACTACTAAATCAAGTTGGCTTTCTTCAAGCTCTTTTAGTGTTGGGTTAAGTACGTACTCACCGTTGATGTAACCAACGCGTGACGCACCAATTGGGCCGCTAAATGGGATACCAGAGATAGCAAGTGCTGCTGATGTACCAATCATCGCAACCATATCTGGTTGGATTTCAGGGTTTACAGATACAACGGTTGCAATAACTTGTACTTCGTTTACGAAACCATTTGGGAAAAGTGGACGAATTGGACGGTCAATAAGACGTGCAATAAGTGTTTCGCCATCGTTAGGACGACCTTCACGCTTTAAGAAACCACCCGGGATACGACCCGCAGCGTACATACGCTCTTGGTAGTTAACTGTTAGTGGGAAAAAGTCTTGACCAGGTTGAGCTTCACGCTTACCAACTACAGTAACTAATACTGACGTGTCGCCGATGCTTGCTAATACTGCGCCGTCTGCTTGACGTGCGATTGCACCTGTTTCTAGGGTGACTGTGTGTTGACCTAGTTGAAATTCTTTAATAATTGCTTGCACTTAAAATATTCCTTAAATGTTTTTATATTTCATTAATAAGTGTCATTAAAAGGGCCAATTACAGTACATAATTGTATTCAGTTGGAAATCAATTAAGTACTACAATTGGCAAAATTTTTAATGACTGCAGATAACCTATTTATCTACGCGCATAGTATATACCAAAGCGACGTAAAATTGCGAGCCTACCCAAAGATAAAACGTAATCGCTTTTGCCACATTATTTTTTAATTGTTTTATCGCAAAGCGTTTAATTAAGCGTTTAATTTTTAGCTATGAAAAACCTTTAGATAACTAGGTGAATAATTCGCTATTAAATTGTTCTTAAAGATAATTTTAACGCAGTTATTGCAAGCGTTGCCTACCCTTAATTGTTAAGTGCTAGCACAAGGTTGGTGTTATTTATATTGCAGGGAGATTAAGTTAACGATGGAGTGTGAAGCGTTAAATTTAGGCACAAAAAAAGGAGCTATAAAGCTCCTTTTCTCGTAATCAAGTTCTTAGCGACGTAGGCCAAGCTCTTGGATTAACGCAGTATAACGCGAGATATCTTTACCTTTAAGGTAATCAAGCAATTTACGGCGAGTACTTACTTTACGAAGCAGACCACGACGTGAGTGGAAGTCATGCTTGTGGTCAGCAAAGTGACCTTGAAGCTTGTTGATATCAAAAGTAAGTAAAGCTACTTGTACTTCAGGTGAACCAGTGTCGCCTTCAGCACGTGCAAATTTAGCAATGATATCGATTTTTTCTTGATTGCTTAGTGACATAATAACTCCAAAAGTTAAATTTAATAGGTGCTTTAGCCGATCACTAATTCAGCCAAAACGATTAAGCGGGCGTATTCTACCAACTATGAGAATAACTACAAGTTAAAGTTTACTCGGGTTGCTGATTAGACAAGCCACGCTTTGATTTTAAATGCCCGTCAGGGTTGCGCTCACCGGTGCCAATAAACACACCATCAGCCAGAACTTTAATTGCCCCTTCGGGTAAATCAGTGCCTAGTACGACTGCTTGTCCATGGCTAAACGAAACGCCCTGCTCTTTGCTAATTTCTACAACGGGTAAATCAACCAATGCACTATCCATTGGCAATAGTAATTCATCAAGGTATGTAGAAGGGGCCACCTCTTCTTCTTTGGCCTTGGCTAATAAGGTTTCAAGGTGCTCAAGCGATACCATTTTATCTTTAGGGTAATGGCCAACCGCTGAGCGATGCAGCATAATAACATGTGCGCCACAGCCTAGGTTTTCGCCTAAATCATCAACAATGGTACGAATGTACGTCCCTTTAGATACATGGGCGGTCATTTGTACTTCGTTATTTGCTTCATCAAACTCATCAAGCGTTAAGCTAAACACGTTTATTTTTCGGCATTTACGCGGTACTTCAATGCCTTCACGCGCGTATTTATATAAAGGCTTACCTTCATATTTAAGCGCTGAGTACATTGATGGATACTGATCTGACTCGCCTAAAAACTTTTCAATTTCTGCAGCTAACTGTTCAGTGGTAACGTTTACGTCACGGGTTTCAACCACTTCGCCATCTGAATCAGAGGTAGTTGTGCGCTCACCTAACTTTGCTCTTACCACATAAGTTTTATCTGTATCGAGCAAAAATTGGGTAAACTTGGTCGCTTCACCAAAGCAAATAGGCAGCATGCCAGTGGCCAGTGGGTCTAGCGCACCGGTATGGCCAGCTTTTTGGGCAAAATAAATACCTTTAGCTTGCTGTAGGGCTTTGTTCGATGAAATGCCTTGAGGTTTGTTTAACAACAAAATACCATCAATCGGACGGCCTTTACTGCGTCTTGCCATTAGTCTTTAGTGCCTTCTTCGCTATCAGTTTCATCATCAACATGTTTAGCGTTATCTTCGCGAATAACAGAGTCCACTAAGTTAGAGATACGCATCCCTTCCATTAGTGAGTTATCTACTACAAATTTAAGCTCAGGCATTATACGAGCACGAATACGCTTACCCAATAACGAGCGGATATAGCCCGTTGCTTCGTTAAGTATTTTTGCGCTTTCTTTTGCTTTGTTTTCATCTTCGGTATTAAACACCGTAATAAAAACTTTTGCGTAAGATAAATCGCGCGATACTTCTACCGCAGACACTGTCACCATGCCTAAGCGCGGATCTTTAATTTCGCGTTGTAAAATTACAGCAATTTCTTTTTGAATTTGCTGAGCAACACGATCAGTGCGAGAAAATTCTCTCATGATTGTTTTCCTAAAATCATAACTTACTGAATTAAAATAATAAGTTAATTAAATAATGGATACAGAAATGGGGGCAAAGCCCCCATTTACAATCTTAGTTTACGAGCAATTAAAGTGTACGTTGTACTTCAACTGTTTCGAATACTTCGATTTGGTCACCAACGCGAACATCGTTGTAGTTCTTAACGCCGATACCACATTCCATGCCGTTACGAACATCTTGAACGTCATCTTTAAAGCGACGTAGTGACTCAAGCTCACCTTCGTAAATAACCACGTTATCACGTAGTACACGAATTGGTGCGCTGCGTTTAATAGTACCTTCAGTAACCATACAACCAGCAATTGCGCCAATTTTTGGAGACTTAAACACGTCACGTACTTCAGCAAGACCAATAATCTCTTGCTTAAACTCAGGAGCAAGCATACCAGACATGGCTTGCTTAACTTCTTCGATTAGCGCATAGATTACGCTGTAGTAGCGAAGGTCTAAGTTTTCAGTATCAATCACTTTACGTGCAGATGCATCGGCACGAACGTTGAAGCCAACTACGATTGCGTTAGATGCAGCAGCAAGTGTTGCATCAGTTTCGGTGATACCACCTACGCCAGAACCAACAATCTTCACTTTTACTTCATCAGTAGAAAGCTTAGTTAGTGAGTCTGAAATTGCTTCGATTGAACCTTGAACGTCTGCTTTAAGTACCACGTTAACTTCTGATACATCGCCTTCAGCCATGTTAGTAAACATGTTTTCAAGCTTCGCTTTTTGCTGACGAGCCAATTTAACGTCGCGGAATTTACCTTGACGGTATAAAGCAACTTCACGCGCTTTACGCTCATCTTTAACAACAGTCGCTTCATCACCTGCAGCCGGAATACCAGAGAGACCTAAAATTTCAACTGGAATAGAAGGACCTGCTGATTTAATGTCTTTACCGTTTTCGTCTTTCATTGCACGAACACGGCCGTATTCAAGACCACACAGTACGATATCACCTTGGTTAAGGGTACCTGATTGAACTAAGATAGAAGCAACCGGACCACGTCCTTTATCAAGACGAGATTCAATTACAACACCTGCTGCCATGCCTTCTGATGGAGCACGAAGCTCTAAAAGCTCAGATTGCATAAGAACAGCTTCAAGTAAGTCATCAATACCTAAGCCTGTTTTAGCTGAGATATGAACGTACTGCGTATCGCCGCCCCAATCTTCAGGGATAACGTCTAACTGAGCTAGCTCGTTTTTAACGCGATCTGGATCTGCGCCTTCTTTGTCCATTTTGTTTACAGCAATGATTAAAGGAACGCCAGCTGCGCGAGCATGCTGTACCGCTTCTTTAGTTTGTGGCATTACACCATCGTCTGCTGCAACCACTAAGATTACGATATCTGTCGCTTTAGCACCACGTGCACGCATTGATGTAAACGCGGCGTGACCTGGTGTATCTAAGAAAGTGATCATGTTGCCGTTAGTTTCAACGTGGTATGCACCAATGTGCTGTGTAATACCACCGGCTTCGCCTGATGCAACTTTAGCTGAACGAATGTAATCAAGCGTTGATGTTTTACCATGGTCAACGTGACCCATTACAGTTACTACTGGCGCACGCGGCTCAGACTTACCATCTTCATGACGGTCATTTAGTACTGTTTGCTCTAATTCGTTTTCTTTAACGATGATAACTTTGTGACCCATTTCTTCAGCAACAAGTTGTGCTGTTTCTTGGTCAATCACTTGGTTAATGGTAACCATGTCACCCATTTTCATCATTGTTTTAACAACTTCAGCGCCTTTAACAGCCATGCGCGATGCAAGCTCAGCTACTGTAATTGTTTCGCTAATACGCACTTCATTTTTAACATCGGCAGTAGGTTTTTGGAAACCATGTTGCAATGATGTAGGTGCTTTTAGCTTGCCTTTACGGCCTTTAGCGCCTGCAAATTTATCTTTTGCTGGGGCTTTTTTCTTTTTCTTCGCGCGGCGTGAACCTTGCTCATCACGTGCATCGGCAACATCTTCTGCCTCACGTGCATAAGTAGAAGTCGTAAGATGGTGATCCGCGGTTTCTTCGCGTTTCTTACGTTCTTCTTCTTCTTTTTTCCAGCGAGCTTCATTTTCTTCAGCTAGCTTTCTTGCCTCTTCTGCTTGACGTTTCGCTTCTTCTTCAGCTTTCTTCAATGCGGCCTCTTCTGCTTCTTTCTGCAGACGCTCAGCTTCGATGCGATCTTTCTCAGACTTAGCACTTTGCTCTGGGGTCATCTGCTGTTGTTTAGCTTTACGCTCTGCATCTGCTTTGCGTTTAGCTTCTTCTTTGGCTTTACGATCAGCGTCTTCTTTTGCTTTACGTTCTGCCTCTTGTTTCGCTTTTAATTCAGCGGCTTCTTGTGCAGCTTTTTGCTGCTCTTCGATACGCGCTTTTTCTTCAGCGGCTAGACGTTGCTGTTCTTGCTCTTGCTCCATTGCGCTCTTTTTCACGTAAGTACGTGTTTTGCGAACTTCAACTTGAACAGCCTTTGCCTTACCCGTAGAGCCCGTTACACTTAACGTGCTTTTGCTCTTACGTTGTAAAGTCATACGTGCTGGGCCATCTGAACCAGTACCACCGTGCGATTTGCTTAAGTGATCAAGTAACTGTGCTTTTTCAGCTTCAGTTACATTATCACCTGCTTTTTTAGTGATACCCGCTTGTGAAAATTGCTGAAGCAATTTATCAACAGTTGTACCTATATCGCCGGCTAGTTTTTCAACATTTACTTCTGCCATAGTGTGTAATACCTCCGTTAATAAATTACTCGTCTGCGAACCAACAAATATTACGTGCAGCCATAATTAGCTCACCTGCTTTTTCAGGTGTTAGCTCTGTAATATCTACCAATTCATCAATACCTTGCTCAGCTAAGTCTTCAAGTGTAATTACACCCTTGCTTGCCATAACAAATGCTAGATGACGCTCTAAGCCTTCAAGCGCAAGTAAGTCTTCAGCAGGCTCTACACCTTCTAAGCTTTCTTCCGTTTTAAGCGCTTTAGTGGTTAATGCATCTTTTGCACGTGAGCGCAGTAAATCAACCGTTTCTTCATCTAGGCCGTCGATTTCTAAAAACTCAGAAGCTGGCACATACGCTACTTCTTCAAGTGTTGAGAAACCTTCGTTGATAAGTAATGATGCAAATTCATCATCAATATCTAAGTTTTCAGTAAATAAGTTAATTAACTTATCTGACTCTGCTTCGTTTTTAGCGCGCATGTCTTCAACAGTCATTACGTTTAGTTCCCAGCCAGTTAATTGGCTTGCTAAACGAACATTTTGACCATTGCGACCAATTGCTTGTGCTAGGTTATCAGCTTCTACAGCGATATCCATTGAATGAGTGTCTTCATCCATTACGATTGAAGCTACTTCAGCCGGTGCCATTGCGTTAATAACAAACTGCGCTGGGTTGTCATCGTAAAGTACGATATCAACACGCTCGCCACCAAGTTCTGATGATACAGCTTGAACACGTGCACCACGCATACCAACACACGCACCTACTGGGTCAATACGCTTGTCGTTAGATTTAACGGCGATTTTAGCGCGTGAACCCGGATCGCGTGCTGCAGCACGAAGCTCAATCATTTCTTCGCCAATCTCTGGCACCTCAATGCGGAATAATTCCATCAGCATTTCTGGTTTTGAACGCGTTACAAATAACTGTGCGCCGCGTGCTTCAGGTTTAACTTCGTAAAGAAGACCACGGATACGATCTCCTGGACGGAAGTTTTCACGTGGCAGCATATCGTCACGGTAAATAACCGCTTCTGCGTTGTTACCTAAATCAAGTACGATTGCATCACGTGTTGCTTTTTTAACGACACCTGTTACTAGCTCGCCTTCTTGATCTTTATAAGCTTCTACAACTAAAGCGCGCTCAGCTTCACGTACTTTTTGTACGATAACTTGCTTTGCCATTTGTGTAGTTATGCGGTCGAATTTGATAGATTCAATCTGTTCTTCAACATAATCACCCAGTTGCAAGTCAGGTTCTTCAACTTGAGCTGCTTCTAATGTGATTTCGCTGTAAGGGTTTTCTAAAGAACCATCTTCTTGAACTTCTGCAATCTGCCAACGACGGAACGTGTCGTAATCACCGGTTTTACGGTCGATTGATACACGTACTTCAATTTCGCCATCGTGTTTTTTCTTTGTCGCTGTTGCTAGAGCGAACTCTAACGCTTCAAAAATCTTTTCTTTTGGAACCGCTTTCTCATTGGAAACGGCTTCAGCAACCAATAATATCTCTTTTGCCATGGGTAATGCCTCGCTTGCCCTATTCCTTCGCACTCGAATTAAAACTTTGCGATGATGTTCGCACGTTCGATATTGCTAAGCATGATTAAGTGCTCTTCGCCATCGCTTTTAAGTGTGATCATATCACTGCTAACTGCTACTAAGTCGCCTTTAAAATTACGGCGACCGTCTTGTGGAAGCTTAGTACGCACGCGTACTTCCTCTCCTTGCGCCTTCTCGTAGTGATCTTGTTTGAATAATGGACGATCAACACCAGGAGACGATACTTCCAAATCATATTCGTTTGTAATTGGGTCTTCGACGTCTAAAATCGCACTAATTTGGCGACTCGCATCCGCACAATTATCAACAGATATTCCATCCTCATGGTCAATATAAACCCTTAAGGTAGAATGGCGGCCTGCTTGTACAAACTCAAGACCATGTAATTCAAAGCCTAACATTTCTACTGCAGGCGTAAGCATGGTTAATAAATCTTGCTCAAGTTTTGTCACGAAAATCCTCCATACAAACAAAAAAAGGGCTTATAGCCCTAAAATACTGAGTTTAAGTTTTGATTTAATGACAAAGCCATAAATCAATGGTGCAGATACAACAACGCCCCGAACCAAGCGGGGCGTCACACCAATAAAGCATAAAACTGTGTGGCCTCAGGCCAAGCTTGGCTGCGGGTCATTACACTGACCAAATTAAACTACATTAGCTTAAACGCAAAACGCGCATTACTTAGAATGCGCGATATAGAATTAGTAAGGATATACCTACTATAAAAATTGGTTGCGGGAGCCGGATTTGAACCGACGACCTTCGGGTTATGAGCCCGACGAGCTACCAGGCTGCTCCATCCCGCGCCAATAGATATTAAACCTAAAATTCAATATCGCTGTTAGTGGTTAATCAACCGCTAAACAATGGCGGCTATTATAAGGATATACGGGGTAATTAGCAACCATAATAACTAATAAGTTTGATAAAATCAGTGAACCCCCATTTTAAGCTTCATCAGTATGTACTATGATTATGCAGACGTTAAAATGGTAATCGTAACGTCACTAATATGTACGTAAAAAGCCGTATATTCATAAATAAAATATCTAAAATTCATAAAACTGATACAATTTTGTGCTTTTTACGTTTAGATTACGTGCGATATTTGAGCAACGCACTATACTAAAAGCTCACCGATGTGGATAAAAATAAAAATTACAAAATTTAATGAGATTGCTAATGAATACTTATCAGCCACAGTTAATTAAAAGTTTGCATATAGTTAAGCCAAACTTTCATGCGTTTACCGCGCGCTTTCATGCAAAGCTTGAAGAGTCAAATATAACAATGCAGTACCCAAGTGCCGCTTATTTTAACGAAAAAAGTTATATTTTATATTGTGTTTTAGAACGTATAGTTAGGCATTTAGATAACCCATCTTCTGTTGCCCCATTTTTAACCTTTCACTTGCAATACTTAAAAAAGATGGGCGTTACGCCAAAAGAAATATCGCTACTATGCGATGCCTTTTACGATACCTTAAACGAGCACTTAGGGCGTTTATTCACCGCACAAACACAATTTGCTTGGCAAAAAGCGCTTCGTTATTTTGAAAGTTTTGCTAATACAACTTTGTTTAACAAAACAAATGTTATTTCGCTTGAGCAAAAAATCACTCAACTTCGCACAAGTAAGCTTTAAGTAACACAAGCCTCAGCTTTTATGCACGTATGAGCAAACTACCTAGATCCACGTTGTCGCTTTTTACGTACAACTAAATTTAGGTGGTTTATGGCTCATTATAAAGTGTTGCGCCTAATTTTAGGTGATCAACTCAATGCTTCGCATTCGTGGTTTAAAGAAAAAGAGCCTGATACGCTTTATTTAATTGCCGAGTTAAAACAAGAAACCAATTACGTTAAGCACCACGTGCAAAAGTTATGTGCTTTTTTTTATGCGATGGAGCGTTTTGCTACAGCTTTACAAAGCGCGGATTACAGCACACTGCACCTCACCCTTGATGATACCCACCAAGACAAAACCTTGCCTGTTTTACTCACGCGCATAGCCAAACAGTATCGTTGCAGTGAAATACATTATCAATACCCTGATGAATTTCGCCTCAAAGCACAGCTAAGTAAATTTAAAAAAGAGTCTGATCTTCTTGTTAAAGCCTATGACACCGAGCATTTTATGCTGCCATTTGAGCGTATTAACGAGCGGTTTGAAAAAAACAAACATGTGACTATGGAGCACTTTTATCGCGCTATGCGCAAGCAATATACTATTCTTATGGATGGGAGTAGACCGCAAGGAGGTCAATGGAACTTTGATAGTAATAACAGAAACAAATTTAAAAAAGCAGATTTAAACGCTATCCCCCCGCCAAAATTATTTAATAACGATGTAAGCTCTATCATTAGCAGACTTAAAAAACATAACGTAAATTACTTTGGTGAAATAAATCCTCAGCAGCTGCCATGGCCGCTCACTCGCAAACAAGCCAAAACGTGTTTAGAGTATTTTTGTACCCACCTGCTAAAAAATTTCGGCCAGTTTCAAGATGCAATGACCGACCAAGTTACAAATAACGCCAGCTTGTACCATAGCCGTTTATCATTTGCTTTAAACGCCAAGTTAATCCACCCGCTGTACGTTATTAGGCGTGTAATTGACGAATTTAATGCTCACCCCGACACAATTTCGATTTCTCAAGTAGAGGGCTTTGTTAGGCAAATTTTAGGTTGGCGTGAATATGTTCGCTGTATATATTGGACAAACATGCCCGACTATGCACAAAAAAACCAATTACAGGCCAACCAGTCGTTACCAGGGTACTTTTGGCAGGGTAATGTAAAAATGAACTGTTTAAGCCATGCATTAACGCAGAGCTTAGACACCGCATACGCTCATCATATTCAAAGATTAATGATCATTGGTAATTTTTGCTTATTAACAGGCATCGACCCTAATGAAGTCGACCAGTGGTATTTAGGGGTTTATATTGATGCCATTGAATGGGTTGAAATGCCTAACACCCGTGGCATGAGCCAATTTGCAGATGATGCTATTATCGCCACTAAACCCTATGCAGCCAGTGGTAATTACATCAATAAAATGAGCGATTACTGCAAAAACTGTCATTATGATGTTAAGCAAAAAATAGGTGAGAAGGCGTGTCCTTACAACAGCTTATATTGGCAATTTATGGATAAACACCGCGCATTACTTGAAAAAAACCCACGCATTGGCATGGTTTATAGAAACTGGGATAAACAAACACCTCAACTTCAACAGCAGACCTTAGCCCAAGCAAATTATTATTTAACACATATAAACGAGTTATAAGAACGAAAAAGCCGCCTCAGTTGAGGCGGCTACAATCAGGGAAAATGTTTATTAGCGATTATTTACCTTCGATTAGGTTTCCACCGCCAATTTCAATTTTACGAGGTTTAAGTGCTTCTGGGATTTCGCGCTCTAGATCAATGCTAAGCAGACCGTTGGCTAAATCGGCACCGAGTACTTTTACATGATCCCCAAGTTGAAACTTACGCTCAAAGTTACGTTCCGCAATACCTTGATGAATAAACTTGCGCTCTTCATTTTCATCTTTGTTTGGTTTAGTACCTGCAACTTTTAAAGTGTTGTTCTCTGACTCAATGGTGAGTTCATTTTCACTAAAACCAGCAACGGCCATAGTGATTCTGTATTTGTCTTTATCTAGTGCTTCGATATTATAAGGAGGAAAGCTAGGCTGCTTGTCTGTACGAGCTGCCGCATCCATTAAAGATGCTAAATGATCAAAGCCGATGAATGAACGATAAAGTGGTGATAAGTCTACTGTACGCATAATAATATCCTCATATTTAAGCGATATAATGTTGTTACTTTTCGTTTGAACAAGTACAACATAATTAAATTAATAATATAAATTTCAATAACTTCTGTATTTTTTGGGACCCATCAGGCGTCCTCACTAAACTATTTATGGGCAGTAAAATAGTTTTCAAGTAATTAAATTAAAAAAAGTGAAAAAAAATAAAAAAGGGCACAAAAAAGTGCCCTCTTCGTATATTCATCAAATTACTCAATACACGTTACTTAATAAAAGTACCGCGAATTGGGTAGTCGTTTTCGCGTGAAAATTTAATACCGCCTAGCACCTGCTTAAGGCTTGGGCGAACAAATGGGCTATTTGATTTATCAAGCATCTGTACTTGGTTATCTTCGTTTAAGACAATAATACAAGGCTCAGCAAATGGGTGATCTGTTTCAGCATCACTGCGCGGTTCACTAATGTATAAGCCTAAATCAGTCATTTGCTCAATGGTTAAATTGTAATAAAGAGGGAAATTTACGTCTATTTTTTCAAGATGCTTTTTAAGCTGCTCTTCGCTATCGCCACTTACTGCTACAACTTCTACACCTGCGCTGGCAAAATCGTCATGCATTGTTGCAAGCTCATTGAGTTGCTCGGTACATTTAGGGCAATGCTGGCCTCTGTACACCACTATCATTTTCCAAGGTTTGTCGCTTACGCGGTCAACTAAATTCACGTCATTGTTATCTAAATCGCTTACCACTAAAGGCTGCATTACACTCGCTGGCTGTAAATTAACGTTACTCATTATGATCTCCTTTTACTATTAAACTTAGGGTGTAGTAATAGAGCTTAGGGTATCTTTGTTTATTTCAACCATGAAAATGTAACTGAGAACGAAATGGCAGGCGACTCGCTTTTATTAAGTAGCCTTGTTTAATATGATTAGGAGAATTATAAGCTGTAAGCAGAATAATGAAATGTTAGATAAAACAGGCATCTTGCTCTTTTTAAGTAGCATTAGCACAGTATAAACACCAAGAAGATGTGAGCAAGAAGCGTAAAGCTAACTCCAGCCTTTTATTTTTCTGTAAATAGTCGAGGCGCTTACGCCTAAATAGGCCGCAGCAAGTGGAATGTTATCATCGCATACGGCTATTGCCGACTCTATTGCCCTTTTTTCAACTTGCCACAGGGGCTCTATGTCGTGTACGCCCATAAGCGAGTTAGTTTGTATTTGCTCTGCAGATTGAGACGAGCTGGTATTTTTGATTGGAATAGCAGAATTAACACCAAATGAGCTTGGCAACATATCTAACTCAACTACGTCACCCTCGTTGATAACAACGATATTTTCGATAACATTTTGCAGCTCACGGATATTACCGGGCCAATCGTAGTTGCAAAAAAGGTTTTCAACTTCTTTTGAAAAGCGATGGAATAATTTAGCGTTACTTTCACTTTTTTGCTTTAAAATATGCATTGCAAGCAACATTATATCGCCAGCTCGTTCGCGTAGCGGAGGTAACTTTACAGGAATAACATTAAGCCTATAGTATAAATCTTCTCTAAAACGCCCTTCGGCAACTTCAACTACAGGGCTTCTATTTGTTGCACACACTAGCCTTACATTACTGTGTAAAACCTCGCTACTGCCTACCCGATTAAACGCACCCGTTTGTAAAAAACGTAATAACTTAGCTTGTAGGTTGAGCTCCATTTCACACAGTTCATCTAAAAATAAAGTACCACCGTTTGCAACTTCTACAGCCCCTTTCCTGTCACTTAGCGCTCCGCTAAAGGCCCCTTTTACATGGCCAAAAAACTCTGACTCAAATAACTCTCCTGGAATAGCAGCACAGTTAATTGCAATAAATGGCCCTTCACTTCGTGGGCTAGTGTCGTGCAAAGTTTGCGCGCACACCTCTTTACCTGTGCCACTCTCACCGGTAATAAAAACACATGCTTTGCTTCGCGCTGCACTATCTAAAAGCCTAAACACCGTTTGCATTGCTAACGATTCACCAATAAACCCGGAAGTGTTTTGCGCTTTCTGTTCTTGAATTTTAACTGCAGGAGGTGCTTTTTGCGAAAGCGCGCTATCTACGGCGCTCACTAAGCGCTGGCCTGAAAACGGTTTTTCTAAAAAATCAAAACCACCTAAACGCATTGCCTCTACTGCAACATCAATAGAGCTATTTGAGGTGATCATGACTACGTTAGCGGGCTTTTCTTGCTTTTTAACAAACTGCAGCACTTCTAAGCCACTAATATCGGGCAAACAAACATCTTGGACAATGACATCAGGCATCATCTCTTTTATACCTACCAAGGCAGAGTAGCCATCGGTAAAGTGTTTACATTCGTGCCCTGCTTGCTCTAATTGGCTCGCATAAAGAGCCCCGCTTGCAATGCTGTCTTCTACTATATAAACCAGTGATTTTTTTTGAGAATCGTTCATGGCAGAGCCTTTTAGGTAATATTATTAGCAATAACTTGGTATGCAGCGTGGGTTTTTTCTAGATTATGTTGAACGATCTGAGCAGCGTGAATATTTTCTTCAATGGTAACAGGGGGGTAATCATGTAATTGACTGGCAAGGGCTGCCAAAGTTAATGCGCCATATAGCGCCGCAGAATTTTTAAGTACGTGCATTATATCTTTAATATTATCTTCATCTTGCTCATCAATTGCATTTTTAAGACGAACTCGCATTTCTTCTAATTCATTAATAAATAAGTTTACCAGCCTTACTAAAGTGAGTGAGCCAACATCTTGCTCTAATTGCGCTAGCACATGAGCTTGAGTGATGGTGTTATCAATATATTCTTCAGGTATTGGCATATTAGGCCTTTATTTATTATTGTGATACAAAGCTTTTATACTTTTAGAGTAAGTCGTTTTTCGCATTTTGCAAATCTAAACATTAAGTTAAGTGTACATTTTTACCCATGTCGCCGTATTATTAGCTAAACTACTTGGTCTTCCGAGTAAGTAACCTTGTGCTACATCACACCCTAGCTGCTCTAATATTTGTAATTGTTCGCGCTGTTCAATCCCCTCAGCAATGGTTTCTAACCCGAGTCTTTGCGCCATAGCAATAATTGCGCTACACAGGGTAAAGTCTTCATTGTTCGTTGTAATGCCACTTATAAAGCTGCGATCTATTTTTAGCCCATCAATACTAAACTGCCTTAAAAGGCCTAAAGAGGCATAGCCCGTTCCAAAATCGTCTAGCCAAATTTTTACCCCTTCTTTATGAAAATGCTCAAATGTTTTAGCAATACGCTGCGGACTTTTTATTAATGCTGTTTCTGTTAATTCTACTTTTATGGCTGCGGGGTCTATTTGATACTTATCAAGTAAGCTCATTACTTTGGAAAACACATCCCCTTCAATAATTTGTACCGGCGAAATATTCAATGAAATAGTTATATCATTCATACCTATTTTTCTCATTTGGCTTAAATCGCTTAGGGTTTGCTTAAAAATCCAATCACCTAAATCTAAAATCATACCTGACTGTTCTACATGCGGAATAAATTCATCTGGGCCAACAACACCATAGCGTGAAGATTCGCAGCGCACTAATGATTCAAAGCCAACTAATTGCCCACTTGTTAAAGATACAAGCGGCTGGTACACCATATTAAAACAATGGTTTTTCATTGCATGAGCCATAATTTGCTCAAGTTCATGCCAGCGTGCAATGTTGACCGTATTGATAGGCTCTAAACTTTTAAAAGCATTCATAAATTTCTCCACAAATAAGGGCTCACCGTAAGCTTGTTACATAAATTGCAAATTACAGACCAAAACGAGCCGTCAAAAACAAAAATAAATGCATAAAATTCAATTAGTTAAAGTCGGGTTGTTAGTCTAAAGTTATTGATATATATATTTGCATTTTGCAAATCACACTGACACGCAAGCTGATTTAGAGTGGGAGCGGGAGTAAGCGATGGTTTGGGTATAAAGTGGCTTTAAAAATAAAAAGGCTGACCTAATTGCTTAGAGTCAGCCGAAATAAATACTAAAGGAGAAGTATTGTTTAGTTGTTTAAACCTTGTGTGCCTGATTGGGCAGATTGCTCATCTATGTTTTGAGCGTAGTTTAATGTGTTGCTTTCAATAGTGGCATTATCTAAATCACTATTGTTAAATTTATTGGTGAACATCTCGGTATTACCTTTATTAACAGGTTCAATAGTAACGGTGCCTCGCAGTGCTGTTGCACCAACAATAACAGCTGCAACAATAATAATAGACAGCACCATTAACTCTGGAGTAAGAACAAAAGACATTTTTTTTGGTTGCTGTTTAACTTTAGTATTAGTTTGCATAATGGACACCCTTAAAATTTATTTAACTACTTAGCAAATTTATATCAATGATAACTTCGCTCTACTTGGTGTTTATATTGCGAAAGCCATGCCAAAATAAATTTAATGATGATAAAAAATTTAAGTCTTTATAAATCAATGGGTAAATTAATTACTTTGATAGGGATAATAAAAAATAGCTGAGCGGATATTTGCATTATGAGATTTCAATTTCATTTTGATTTGCAAAATGCAAACCAATTTAAAAATAACCATTAAGAACCAACCTACACAACCCAATCAATTAAAAAGGATTAGTATTTCAGCATTATTTACAGTTTTGCTTAATATATTAAGGCTTTTTAGGCAGTAAAAGTAATTGACTACGCATTACTCAATCGCCATCGCTTTTTTTGAGAAAACAGTCAATTTTAACCTTTTGAGGTTAAATTTTTGCTAAACTCACTATTTATGTTTGTTTACTTAACAACTAAAAACTTTAATCATAAATACCTTAAGGCCATCTATAACTATTAACCTAAAAGCACGGTTGCATTGCTTGTTACTTTAATAACGACCAAATTTCGTTAATGCGCTCTAACTTAGAGTGTTTAGCGTCATTAAGTTTTGGTAAGTATTGATTTAAGAGCAAATTGAGTTTTTCGCTAATAATTGGTTTAGCTAAATAGTCATTCATTCCTGCTTTAATAAAACGCTCTTTATCTCCATGAATCGCATTCGCTGTTAACGCTATAATAGGGGTGACAATAGCTAACTCTCTGATTTTTTTAGTGGCAGAAATACCGTCTAAAATTGGCATTTGAATATCCATAAATATTAAATCTATTGTTTGCGTTTTAACTTTTTCAATCGCCTCTTGCCCATTACTGGCTATTTTAACTAAGCACCCTTGCTGCTCTAAAAATTGCTGAATCACAATTTGGTTATTTTTATTGTCTTCAACCACGAGTACGTGCGTACCTTTAAATGGCTGAGCATTAATAGTGGCTGTGTTTAGTGTGGTTTCTTTTTTATTAGTAAAAATAATATCAAGATGAAAAAGCTCTTCCTCAAGCGCAGCAATCGCTCTGGGCAAATGCGAAGGCTTAAAAGGCCCATTAAACATCAACATACCAGAGCTCGGCGCCTCTGTTTTTTGGTTTTTACCCAGTAGGTCTATGAGTAATAAACACGGTTTATTTAGGCTCTTATAACTTTTTAAAAATTGTTGCGCTGCGTCTAAATCGGCTTTATTAGTGGTAACAATAGCGTCGGGCGTATTGATACTGTCTAGCTTTTCGATGTCCTCAAGGCGTGAAAAATCTATCGAATGGCGAGTAAGCATATGCTCTATCGCCGTGTTTAATGGCAAGTTTTTACTTATCACACACACATAGGGCTTTTTGGCTCTGGCAGAAAAGCCTTCTCTTTGCACCTGCTCGCTTGTATCTATTAATAAAGGGTAATTCACAATAAACTCACTCCCTTTACCAAACTGCGAGTTAACAGTAATGCTGCCCCCTGCAGCATCACATATTTGCTTACATATGGCTAAACCTAAGCCACTGCCGCCATATTCCCGAGTGATAGAGTTATCCGATTGTATAAACGGCTTAAACATACTCTCGAGCTTGTTTTGCGCAATGCCTATTCCTGTATCTTTAAAACTAAGCTGCAACGTAAATTTATTATTTTCAAACTCAACACACTGTGCTGTCACTATAAGTGAACCTTTTTGAGTAAACTTAATGGCATTTGAGAGTAAATTTATTGCAATTTGCCTTATACGACCATGATCGCCCACCACCTGCGCAGGAACATCAGGGTGCAGATCAAAAATAAGTTCGAGGCCTTTTTGCACGGCGCTTTCACTTACAATATCGATAGCCTCTTCTAAGCAAATATCGAGGCTAAATGGCTGATTATCTATTGAGATTGCTTGCGCTTCAAAGCGTGAGTAGGTCAGCACGTCATCTAAAATACTCAATAATGCATCTGAACTTGTTTTAATCATTTGGGTGTAACGTTTTTGATCTGTTGTAAGCCCAGTGTCGTGTAAGATATCTGCACAGCCAATCACTGCATTTAAAGGTGTGCGTATTTCATGGCTTATATTAGCCATAAAGCGACTTTTAGACTCAGCCAACGATTCAGCCTGGTGCTTAGCATCTAAGAGTATTTGTTCCGCTATCACACGTTCTTGAATATCAACCACGGTCGCCGCTATAGACGTTAAGTGTGTGCCATTAAATGAGGTAATTGGTGTGAGGGTCATTTCAACCCAATTTGGCTCATTAAGCGCGTTGGTTAACCTAATATCCAAACGTTTAACTTCTCGGTTGCCACTACTGTAGCCTGTAAGAGCTGTGTTTAGCTTTTCCACATCCTCACCCATTACAAAATTAGCAATGGGTAAGCCAAGGTGTTTATTTATGTCTGTTTGGAAAAAATTTTGCCATGCTTTGTTCATAAACAATAAACCGCCCTGCGCATCTAACCTCAATACAATATCAGGGATGTTATCGACCACAGAGTGGTAGTTATATTCTATTTCAGCCATGGCTTGTTCAGCTTTTACACGCTGGGTAATGTTGGTTTCTATGGCTATAAAATGCTTAACATTACCGTAATCATCTTTTACGGGGGTGGCATCAATAGCAACCCAGTATTCGTTTTTATTTTTATCATAATTAACGGTTTCTATTTGAAAAGGCTCGGCATTTTTAATCGCTTTAGCCATTAACTGGCGCGACTCTAGGCTTGTTTTAGGCCCTTGCAACAGTTTGCCAGGGCTAAGCCCGATGACTTCTTCACATTTATAACTAGTAAGCGTTTCAAAGCTTTTATTAACCCATTCTATTTTGCCAAATCGGTCGGTAATTATAACTAAATTATTGGTGTGGCTTGCCACTAAAGAAAGTCGCTTAGCGTACTCTTGTTGCTGGGTGAGTAAGTATTGGTAGTCTTTATGTCGTTGAATGTCGTGTAACGAGCCAATAAACCCGCCGCTATCGTCGCAGGCCAAGCGCATTTCAAACCAGTTAGTAAGGCCGTCATTATTTTTTACTTGCAGCTCTATACTGGCACTAAAAACGCCTTCAAAAATAGACTCAATATACGCTGACAGCTTTAACGAGTCTTTGGTCTCTAACAGCGATGTGATTTTTTTACCTATGAGCATGGCCGGCGTAAAACCCAACTTATTAAGCCATGCTTCGTTCACGTAGCTAAACACTAAATGTTTATCACATTCAAATACACACTCATCAAGTAAGGCAAGTAACTTAGTTTGCCTGCGGGTGTTTGCAGAAAGCTGCTCTATTAGCGCGTAATGAACTTGTACTTGTAGCTCGTCTTTTTCTTCCATATGCGCCTCATTCATTTACTAGTTCTGTATGGCTGCACACCTTGGCATAAAGCGGAAAAACCTCTTCACAGTAAAATGATTGCTCAAACGGCGTTCTGCTTGATGTACAGTCATTAAGTACCGTCACATTAAAGCCAAGCTCTACCGCAGAACGCGCCGTAGAGTCAATGCAAATAGAGGTCACCGTGCCTGCTAAAACAATGTTAGTGATGCCATTTTTATTAAGCACATTTGCAAGCTCTGTATGAGTAAACGCATTTAACCCGCGTTTACCGGGTATTTGCATAATACGTTTGCCATATTTATTAAACTCTTTAATGCCTTGAGCACCATAAGAGTCGGCTTTAAAAGCCCCTACTTCGGCAATCACTTTTAAAATACCAATTGGGTTTTTAAGCTCGCTATAATCTTGTGTAAAGTGAATAGGCGTACTGAGCACTAATGCAAATTTATCTATGTATTTGTCGAGCAGCGCTAACGTGTTATTTACCACGCCGGTTACTCTTGATGACTCTTCAACCACTTGGTATAAAATGCCATCAGGCGAAAAGTAATCATTTTGAAAACCAATGAGCAGCAAAGCTGTTTTTGATAAATCGTTCATAACGTCCTCCTAAACGGGCCTTTAGGCAGCTTGCCAAGGCTTAATAAACTCTTCTAATACAGCTTTTGTTACCGGTTTTTGAAGATAGTGCGTCACCCCTTTTTCGAACAACTGAGCAATTTGTTGCTCCTCAGTAATGCCCGTTAAAATAACTTTTGGCGTGTTATCGTTTGGGGTGTTTTGTTTAATGAGCTGCTGAGCTACATCACTGCCAAACATACCTGGCATACGCTCATCTAACAGCAGTAAATCGAAAGGTTCTTGCTGGGCAATAAGTAAGGCACTTGAGCCATTTTCTGCACAGGTTACTGCGCAGCCAAGCATTTCAAGCATGACTTTGGTCGCAACTTGGCTTGGCAAGCTGTCATCAGCAACCAATACAGATAATTTGCTGTGGGTATTTAAATTATTAACCGCATTAACTAAGTCAGTATCAAAAAACGGCCACGCCAATACAGGTTGAGAAATAGCGTGATGGCTTTGCAGCTCACTGAGCGCATCAAATGCGCAAATTTTTATACTCTGAGACGCCCCATTATTTAAAAAATCACTCGCAAGTTGCTCTGCAGATAGGTGACGCGCATCTTCAATTTTTAAAGCGTTGGTGTGGTTGCTGTCGGCGAGTTTTAAACCATAGTTTTGCGCACTAAAATTAACTAGATAATGAATGCTTTGCTCTAAGTCGTCTTTATTATTGGCTGCGCTAATAAACTCTTTGTTTGTATCTACCGATGAAATTGGCTCACGGGTTGCAAGTAAACCGTGTATATCAATGGTGTGCATTTCAGGATTCGAATCTACCCAGTAATTTAAATTAATGCCCTGTAAATTGGCCTCTACTGTTAGCAAAAAATGGCTTTTAGCGGCTTTTAGCGAAGGTAAAATAAACGCTTCACACTGGATAATCATTTGCTCAGGAGACACCTGTAAACAAATATAATTACACTGTAATTTGTTGATGAGTGTAATTGCCACATTTGTGTTGTCTGCTTTGCAAAAGCGGGCAATTACCCCTTGAATAATTTCTAAAACATGGCTGTTATTACTCATCATCGCTCCTAATAAGAATGGCTCTGTAGTTAAATATCAATTTACATGCCACTTGCAGCGCCTTTACTAATACGATGAATTCATTAGATTTAAAAATTACACATCCTTTACATAAATGCGCTTTTGCAAATTGCAATTCAAAATGCATGGCAAATGAGTAATTAAGCGAGTTAACAGTAAAACAGAATTAACCAATCGATTTTTTGCGCTTTAAATTATTAATTAATCGTTTAATATGAACCCAACTAAATTGAGGAGAGTATTATGCTTACAGTAATTTTTGGCCGCGAAGGCTGCCCATTTTGTGTACGTGCTAAAGATGTTGCCGAGCAACTATCAAATGAGCGTGATGATTTTAAGTTTCGTTACATCGATATTATCAAAGAAGGCATTAGCAAAGCGGATTTAGAAAAGTCTGCAGGAAAACCATGCCCAACTGTGCCACAAATTTTTGTAGATCAAACCCACATTGGTGGATTTACTGAATTTGAAGCCTACGCAAAAGAAAATCTAGGCCTATATAAATAACGCTTTGTATATAGCTTGTTAACCAGTTTAAAAAATCAAAAACTTAAACTGGTTAAATTTCAACCAACATCAACCACATACAAATTAGTTGTAATTTATACAAGCAATTGCCTCGTATTTCCTATACAATGCGCGCCTCTTTAAATTCGTTGAGGCGTATTAATGTCAGAACCAGTCACGTTTGAATCTCTAAATCTTTCTCCTGCAATTTTAAAGGCAGTTGAAGAGTTGGGTTACAAGACACCATCTGAAATCCAAGCTCAATGTATACCGTTATTGCTAGAAAGAAAGGACGTACTGGGACTAGCACAAACGGGTACAGGTAAAACTGCAGCATTTGCACTGCCGTTACTAAACAATATTGACCCGTCTGTGAAACAGCCACAGATCCTTGTACTCACACCAACACGTGAGCTTGCGATCCAAGTTGCTGAGGCATTTGAACAATATGCAAAAGGTACTCGTGGTGTTGAAGTATTAGCACTGTACGGTGGCCAAAGCTACAGCATTCAATTAAGCGCACTTCGTCGTGGCGCACAAATTATTGTTGCTACTCCGGGTCGATTAATCGATCACATAAACCGTGGCACTATCAAGTTTGATGCTTTACAAGCACTTGTACTTGATGAAGCCGATGAAATGTTACGTATGGGCTTTATCGATGATGTTGAAAACATCATGGAAAAAACACCGCGCGAAAAGCAAACATGTCTTTTCTCTGCGACCATGCCTAAGCAAATTCAAAACATCAGCAGCAAATATATGAATAACCCTGAACAGGTTCATATATCTGCGCGTAACTCAACTGTATCATCTGTTGAGCAAGTGTTTTGGAATGCACACGTACATAAAAACAAAGCCATTGTTCGTTTCTTAGAAGCAGAGCAATACGAAGGTGCTATTGTTTTCGTACGTACACGTAACGATACAGTGCAACTTGCTGAGTTACTAGAGCGCGAAGGTTTCTCTGCTGCGCCACTTAATGGTGACATGAACCAGCAAGCACGTGAGCGCACGGTAGATCGCTTAAAAAGCGGTATGCTAAACGTTGTTATTGCAACAGACGTAGCAGCACGTGGTCTTGATGTAGACCGTTTAAGCTTAGTTATCAACTACGATATTCCACAAGACTCAGAAGCCTACGTTCACCGTATTGGCCGTACAGGTCGTGCTGGACGTACTGGTAAAGCAATTTTATTTGTTAAGCATAACGAACGTTATTTACTTAAAAATATCATTCGTCATACTAAGTCTGAAATTGCACAAGTTGAGCTACCTACAGCTAAAGTAGTTGAAGAAAAACGAATTAATGCGTTAAAAGAAAAGCTTACGCTTGCTCTTGAAAACAAAGACATTACGTTCTTCAATGAAGTTGCTGCTAGCATGGCACAAAAACTAGACTTATCTTTAGAAGACCTAGCGGGTGCATTACTGTGTTTAGCACAGCAACAATCGCCAATTAAAGTTGAAGAAGTTAAGATTCAACCTCGCAACGAGCGTAATACACGTAACGAGCGTGGCGATCGTAATGACCGTCGTCGTAACGAACGTGGTGACCGCCCTGAGCGTAAACCTCGCGAGCGTAACAGCCGCGATGCAGGCCCTATGGATACTTACCGTATCGAAGTGGGTCGTGAGCACGGTGTACAGGTTAAAAACATTGTTGGCGCGATTGCTAACGAAGCTGATATCTCAAGCAAGTTTATTGGTGACATTCGTCTACACGACAGTCACAGTACGGTACAATTACCGCAAAACATGCCTAAAGATGTACTTGATCACTTCCAAAAAGTGTTTATTTGTAAACGCCCAATGGGTATGACACTAACACAAGATCAAGGCCCAGCTGAGCCACGTGGTGAACGCGCTGAGCGCCCAAGTGGTGATAAAAAGCGTAGCTTTAACAAAGACAACCAACGCGGTGATAAACGTGGCGGTCCTCGTAAAGAACGTCGCCCTGTGAGCTTCACATCTAACTAAGCTTTATAGCTTACGTTATAAAAAACCTTGCCACGAAAGTGCCAAGGTTTTTTTGTTTTAAAGCCACTGCTTTTGTAAAAAATAAAAATTCTGTAAACTAAGAAAAAACTATAATTCACGGATGAATTAAAATTGAAAAAATATTATGACAACTTGCTCTTTGCAGCAATAATAAGCTTTCCAATACTGAGCATTGGCATGCTTATGTTAATGGATTTTACCGACCCGCCATTTATCGAAAATAAAATTTATGAGGCTATTTTTTATATAGCGCTTCCTATTTTTTGCGGGGCATCATTTATCTATCTCCATGTACTTGTAATCAAAAAATATAGACGTTGCAGTGACTATAGAGAGCACCTTAAAGATAGCTTTTCAGATACAAAAATGAAGTTATCATTAATCTTCATCTACCCATTACTCCCTTTGTTAATCTATGCAACTCTCTATTTTTTACTCTCTGCCCCCATTGAGTTATGGGCTTACTACACGCAAGGCGATTATTGGTATAAGGAATATATCCTCACTGATGTACAAGAATGTGGGTCTGATTATGAAGATAGTTGTACTCGTTTATACTTTAAAGACCCTACAACTAACAAAACGCACGATTTTAGATGGTACGACGATAAATCTACAATAATGAATAACAAAAACGATTATGTGTATATTGTTGGTGAGGCCAGTTTGTTTGGCTATATAGTGAGAGAATTAGAAAGGTAATTAACACTACTTTTTACATTGCAGCAATTTTATATAAAAACCTCACTCAAGTGAGTGAGGTTCATAAATTAAGGTTTAAGTTAAGGTAACGCCGGATAAACGTAACTCGCATCTAACCCTAACGGAATACCGAGTGCCCAATACCCTAGCAAGAAAATACTCCAGCCAATCATAAACGCGATTGAGTAAGGGATCATAAGCGCGATGAGCGTGCCTATACCGGTATCTTTTACGTACTTTTGGCAGTACACCACAACCAATGGGAAATACGGCATAAGTGGGGTAATAATGTTTGAGCTAGAGTCTCCGATTCTGTAAGCCGCTTGGGTTAAATCGGGTGATATACCTAGTTGCATTAACATTGGTACAAAAATAGGCCCCAGTAATGCCCATTTTGCAGAGCTTGAGCCTACGAACAAGTTTACAAAGCCGGTTAAAAATATAATACCTACAACCGTTACGGCGCTGGGCAACTCCATTGCTTTTAAAAGCTGCGCCCCTTCAATGGCCATTAATGCCCCTAAGTTAGACTTAGAAAACGCAGCAATAAACAACGCACAAAAGAACGCCATTACAATGTAATAAGCCATGCCACTCATCGCGGTACTCATCGCATCTATCATATTTTTTGAGTTTTTAAAGGTACCAACGGTAAAACCATACACGGCACCGGGTATCCAAAATAATAAAAAGATTAAAGGCACGATAGATTGCATCAGGGGCGATCTAAAATTAGTTAGTGAGCCATCGGCACTGCGCATTGCTGAATCGGCAGGAGCGGATACAAACGCAAGTAAAGCAAGTCCTGCAATCATTACGCTACTGGCTATAAAAAAAGCACGTTTTTCATCACTTTTAGCTTCATCAAACGCGGGTAAGTTTTGGGTGTCTTCATTAAGTGCTGTGTTTTTTAACCGAGGCTCTATTATTTTATCAGTGATATACCAGCCTAATAACACAATAAATAAACTCGAGGCAGAAGTGAACGCCCAGTTATTAAGCGGGTTAATCGACATATCGGGGTTAATAATTTGCGCTGCACTTTGGGTAAAGCTTTGCAGTAATGGGTCTATTCCTGATGGAATAAAGTTAGCGCCAAATCCACCACTCACACCAGCAAATGCGGCTGCAATACCCGCTAATGGGTGTCGCCCTGCGGCAAAGAAAATAACACCCGCTAATGGGATCACTAATACGTAGCCAGCATCGGTTGCTGTATGGCTTACAATAGCTACCAAAATGACTGAAGGGGTTAGCAGTTGCCTTGGGGTAACTTTAAGCATTAGCTTAAGGCCTGTATTGATATAACCTGAGTGCTCAGCCACTCCCACGCCTAACATGGCAACCAGTACCACCCCTAGCGGTGCAAAGCCTGTAAAGGTTTTTACCATAGAAGATAAAAATGAGGCGAGTGAGTCGCCCTCTAATAGGTTATTTACAACAATGGCTTGGCCTGTCCGTGGGTCTAACGCGTCAAAGCTAATCCCCGACAGTAACCACGAGCACAACCAAATAAGTAACATAGCGAATAAGAAAATAATCGCCGGATCGGGAAGTTTATTACCAACTCGCTCCACAAAGTTTAAAAAACGCGCGATTAACCCTGTAGGTACCGCAGCTTGATTATTATTGTTCATTTAAAGCTCCCAAAATAGGTTTAAGTAACAATATACCATTAATGTGTAACAGTAAATTAACTAATAAATCTATTATGGGCACAAATAGAGCATAAAAAAACGCGGCTTCATTATCGTCGCCGCGTTTTTATAATTGTGAACTAAACATCGGTTAAGCGAGGGCTTTCACTTCTTCCCAAAGCCTAACAACCAAGGTTTTATCTTCTTCGTTTAGCTCGCCATTGCGGTATGCTTTAACTAAGCTCTGCTCTACGGTTTCGTTGAGCTCATCAATAGAAATTGTCAGCTCTTCTACTTCTGCATAACCTACTGCAAGGTCGTAATGTCCGCGCAAGTAACCACCAGCGAACAGCTCATCATCTGTTGCTTTAATTACTAAATCATCAAAGTATTGCTGCGCAGCATCAATATAATTCACTAAACTCATTGGGTTACTTCTCCTGGTTTTCATAACCGACAGCATACATAATATGGTCGTTATAGCCGGTGGTTACTTTAATGTAACCTGTTAATTCATCATCTAAAGCGCTGTCGCCGGTGTCACAAATAAGTGGACGCCCGTTCAACGCGTGTAATTTGGTTTTAGTTGCCACCACAATAATGTTTTCTTTGCCAATAGTGCGAATAAGCTCAGGGCTTAGCTGCTGATTCCCTCGGCCAAAAATATGGCCTTGCCCGCCTATTAATGTAATAACTAATTGAGTAGCTTGCCCGTGCGTGTACTCAAGTAGCTGTTTAGCAGTTAAGTCTTGCGCAACTAGGGTTTGATCTTTAATTAAATCTACGCCTAATAAAGTATTATCCAGCCCCATTTCTTGCATTATTGCTTCAACAGTTGAGCCACTACCCATAATGTAATAGGTGTCTTCATCCATTTCGCTCACCACATGCGCGGCAATGTCGGCAAGTACTAATTCATCTGTTTCTTTACCACCATTTTTAACCGCTTGTACATAACGTACTTCGCTTGGTATTTGCATTTCACCGTAGCACTTAGCTTTTACGGTGCCTTGCCTAAACGCCTCTTCGTCAATATCCATTACATCGGCATCTGCAAGTGTAACTAGCTCGCCTTTTACTAGCATTTCTACTACGCGCCCTGCTGCTTTAGGTGTAATTGCATATACGCCAGAGTGAATTTTACAGCCAGCAGGTATACCCAGCACTGGCACGGTATCTTCTATGGCATGACAAATATTGCGCGCAGTACCATCGCCACCAGCAAACAGGACTAAATCTACGCCTAAATTTTTAAGTAGTTTAGCGCTAGCCTCTGTATCATCGGCGCTTGTTACGGTATTGGCGGTATAAATTACTTCAACATTAAAGCCTAGTGCGCGTGCTGCTTTTTCGCCCATATCGCCATTTACAGTATAAATTGTTAACTGCTCTTTATAGGGTACAAGTACTTCTAGGGCAGCCTGTGTGCGGCTGTTAGCTTTGGCTTGCGCACCCAGCTCAATTGCCTTTGCAGCAGTGTTTTCGCCATCACTGCCTTTTAAAGCAACGCTGCCACCAAGTCCTGCAACAGGGTTAATAATTAAGCCTAACTTAAACTGCATTTTGTAACTCCTGAGGGTGGTGCCAATTAAATTGTTGAGCGGTTAACGGCCACGGTGTTTTATAAAAATCACTTAACGCTTTTAATAATGCATGGGTACGTGCGTTAACTCCCTGCTCTAATAACATTAATACTTGCTGGTGTACTCGCGCCTGAAAGTCAAACCGACAAGTTTGCTCACCGTTCAAGTTATCTACCGACACATTAAAATCAAAGCCAGCAGCGGTGCTGAGCAGCCACTCTATGGCTTGTGGTTTTATTTCTACGTTTTCAAATTCAGCCTGCTGGTGTTTATCTCGCCCATCTGGGCAGTACCAATACCCATAATCTTCAAGCTCTCTGCGTTTATTGCCAGCCACTAACCAATGCGCTATTTCATGTAGGGCACTGGCGTAAAAGCCGTGTGCAAATACAATTTGATTAAAACCATGGGTATTATTGGCAGGTAGATAAACAGGCTCATCATCGCCTTTTACTAAGCGAGTGTTATGGCTTTGATAAAAAACACTATCGAAAATAGATATAAGATCGGCTATATGATGCATAAAAACTGATTAATTCGTCTCGGTTACAGCGCAAAATTAGCGCACTAAAAACGAGACGAATTGTACGGGCTTTTACCTTTAAAGTAAAAGTGATGAGCGAGTTATACCTCTACTCCCGCCTCATCGCACTGCACTATATCGGTTTCTGTAAGTGCTTGGGTTATCCACTTTTGCAAAACAGGGCAACGCATCACAAAATCACAATACTGCTGCGCCGCTGGGGATAAGGTAATCTGATACGTTTTTAAACGAAGTACAATGGGGGCGTACATCGCATCGGCAATACTAAAGTCGCCAAAAAACCATTCATTAGGAAACATATCTTGCTGCTGGGAAAATATCTCATCAATACGTTGAATATCTTTTAGTGCAGCACTTGATAGCGTTACTTTACGTGTGGCTCTTATATTCATCGGCATTTCGTTTCTCAGTGCCATAAAGCCGGCATGCATTTCAGCGCTTAATGCGCGCGCTGTAGCTCGCTGAGTAATATATTTAGGCCACCCTGCTCCCGATAAATAGGCATCGTTAATATATTCACAAATTGCGAGCGAGTCCCACACTTGCAAATCACCATCAATTAACGCCGGCACTTTTTGAACGTGGAAGTGTTGTTTTAGTTCGTCGTAAAAGTCACTGGTGTCGAGCACAAGCTGGGTTTCGTCAAACGGGACATCAAATTTACTCATTAAATACCATGCGCGTAATGACCAGCTAGAATAGTTTTTATTACCGATAAATAATTGCATTTTGTATATACCAAAGTGAATAGGCTTCCCTACCTTACTAGGTGATTAAACAACCAACAACACTTTGTTTTTTATTCTTAATGCTAAATTTAAAGCCTCTAAAAAAACAGTATTACTATCAATTATCTAACTGCGCATTTAAATGTTTTTTTAATAAACGGGTATTGCGGGTGTTGGCTTTAAAAAAAGCATCAAATATATCGCCAAAAAATGGAACTAAGCCGCCTACAAAATCAATCAGCATATTAATAATCATTTTACTCTTTATACGTTTACTCACGCCTAAGCGCTGCGCTTCTATTAGCACATAGCTTGATAAAATAAGTCCTGCAGCATCCCCTATTACGGGTATTAAGCCAATCACCGCCTCTAGCCCTATGTTAAATTTAGTAAAAGGGATGGCAATGCTGCTATCGGTATAATGACTAAACTTTTCCAAACGTTTTAATGTTGATTCATATTCAGCATGCGAGAGGTTAGTTTGAATATTTTTACTCATAATAGCTACTTTTTATGTGAGGTTGTCATATATAAACACTAAGGATATTAATACTTAATGAATTATTAAAAACTAATGGAATACTTTCAACGATGAATTTAATATAAAAAATATTAGTACGCCTACAGAATAAATACGGAAACATCTGCCCAAAATATAAAGTACCCTCGGGAGTTAATAATCTATAAAGACTACTTATATAAAAGAAAAGTGCTAGAGGAAGAATTGCGTACTTTTATTAGCAATTAAGGCACCTTATAAAAACAGGTACAGTTCACTTTACATACATTTTTTTCTTAGTTAAAATCTAAGAAAATTATGCAAGGATTGCCTATGAATAAATCTATTTATTTACCTCGATTAGCCATCCTATTGATTCTTTTTTGTGCTATTGTTTTTCCGGCCCTTAGTCAAGGAGAAGATATGTTTAGCTGGTTCAGAAAAAAGAAAGAAGTATTTTTAAGCCCTGAAGTCAACGGCGTCGTCACTGAAAATGGCATACCAATTGCTGATTTAGAAATAATACGTTCATTAACATATATTGATGGCGTTGAACGACTTGATTCTGTAATGACAGGAGATGACGGACGATTTCATTTATCAAAGAAAACTATACTTTCTTCTATCCCGAATAAATTAATTTCCGAAGACCGTGTCCATCAGAAGATTTTTATTCGTAAAGATAACAACTTAGTTATTGGTTTGTGGGGGGCCACACAACCAGGCATTTCAGAGTTACCTGAATTCACCAAAAAGCTTGATTTTTTAAAGTGTGAAATAACTAATCAATTGGTCAGATTTGAATTTAAAAATAACACCAATAAATACCTCAATAGAACTGCAACAAGCATTTGCAGATGGGATGAAGATTACAATCCTACATGGGTTATGGAAAACGGTGAAGAAAAGTACGAAATCCATAATGGCGATTTAAATGATTTAACAGAACGTTTTACAGGGAAGAAGGTTGAACTATGAATAAAACAATATCACCAAGCACAGCTGCTTCTGTCGCGAATAGAGTTTATGATATAAGAAAAAGTTATGACTTCAGCGGAGAGTTTCATAATGACTTTGTGAGAAACTTTAAAGTGACTAACAATCAAATTCAGGGGGTTAGTGGTGGGCTAATAAATCAGCTTTTGAACCGTACGACAGGCTTCGCTTTAACTGCTGAAGGTGTTTCATCACAATTCAAAAACCACCATATTATTGGCATTCGTGGAACCGTTTTCTCATCTTGTGCAGATTGGCTAACTAACTTAAATGTTGCAACTACCCTTGGTCCTAAAAATTTGGAAGTACATTCAGGCTTCGAGAAAGCCTTCACTAGTATGGAACCCATGTTTAATTCTTATATAAAAAAGCATAAACCAGAATTTTTGCATATTGTAGGGCACAGTTTAGGTGGTGCAATTGCTCAGCTTACTGCTATTTGGGCTAGCAAAAAAGGTATACCTACTAATTTATATACGTTTGGTGCGCCTAGGGTGGTATTAAGTAATTCAATACATTCAGCAGCAAATAATATCGGTCAATATCGAGTTACTCATGGCGCCGACCCTGTTCCTTGTGTACCTGCCTGGCCATTCAGCCATACCTCTAATGAATACCAAACTGCTATGAATGAAGGATCTTTTTTTAGTCTTGCCGCACACTCTATGGAAAAAAGTGAACCTGGTTACGTCAATACCGTCGCTGCATACAGTGATTATGCAAGTATGGAAAATTCTTTGAAGACCCTACATCATAATCATACTGTTCTAAAGTATTCATCGCGTTATAACGTAACCTTTTCACTTAAATGGCAACGAATAATTACAGACGGCTTAATAACTTTTTTAAAGAAAACAGGACAATACGCTTTTATTTCCGTCCAAGCGGGTTTAGGCCTCGGCCTAACTTTCTATGATACGCTTGCTCGATGTTTATTTGATTCTGTAGTCAAATTTGTAGAATTAACTGAAGAGTTAAAAGGCTTAATTGGTCATATGCTTGCATTTGTAGGAAAAAAAACTTACGAGGTTAAAGAACTAAGCAAACAGTTCATCAGGTGGGTGCTCGGTTTGATGATCAAAAAGCTTTATATGGTAGCAAAACAGGCAATTGATCTTATTTAAATTAAAATGAGCGCGGTTCGTAAAACCTAACCGCGCTCCCAGAAATGACTTAAACAGAGCCGTTAATTGGTCCATGTTCGTGGTTAACATGTGGGTTTTGCCCGCGCTGGCGCAGTAAATGGTCCATTAAGGTAATGGCCATCATTGCCTCAGCAATAGGGATTGCACGAATACCAACGCACGGATCATGACGCCCTTTGGTTATCATCTCTACTGCTTCGTTTTCAGTATTAATGCTTTTACCTGGAATAGTGATACTTGATGTAGGCTTAAGCGCAATAGAGGCAATAATATCTTGCCCTGTAGAAATACCAGCAAGTACGCCACCCGCGTGGTTTGAGGTAAAGCCTTCTGGGGTTAACTCATCACGATGCTCTGAGCCTTTTTGCTCTACCACATCAAAGCCATCGCCAATTTCTACACCTTTAACGGCATTAATGCTCATTAGTGAATGCGCAATTTCAGCATCTAGCCTATCAAATACAGGCTCGCCTAATCCTACCGGTACGTTGCTAGCCACTACTTTTACTTTAGCGCCCACTGAGTCACCTTGCTTTTTAAGGTCTCGCATGTACTCATCAAGCGCTTCTAGCTTACTTGCATCAGGGAAAAAGAATAAGTTGTTTTCAACTTCATCCCAGTCGTAACTTTCGGCTTTTATTGGCCCAAGTTGGCTTAAACATGCTTTTACTTCAATACCGTGAAACTGCTTTAAGTATTTTTTAGCAATTGCGCCTGCCGCTACACGAATTGCGGTTTCACGCGCAGAAGAGCGACCACCGCCGCGATAATCGCGCAGGCCGTATTTGTGCCAGTAAGTGTAATCGCCATGACCTGGGCGAAACACATCTTTAATTTTACCGTAGTCTTTTGAGCGTTGATCGGTATTTTCGATAAGTAAACCAATACTTGTGCCTGTGGTTTTACCTTCAAAAACGCCTGAAAGAATTTTTATTTGATCGTCTTCTCGGCGCTGCGTTGTATAGCGGCTTTGCCCAGGTTTACGACGGTCTAAATCAATTTGTAAGTCAGCCTCTGTGATCTCAAGGCCTGCGGGAGTACCATCTACAACACCGCCTAGGGCAACGCCGTGGCTCTCACCAAAGGTGGACACTTTAAACAACTGCCCTATGCTATTACCTGCCATTAACTTTCCTCATTCCTAATGACTACAAAAGTTGCCGAGCATACGCTCGGCCTAAAATTTATTTTGCAAAATACGTATCAAGCTGCGCTTTGCTTATTACAAATACACCTAAGCCGCCTTGCTCAAACTCAACCCACTCAAATGGTGCGCCCGGATATAAAGCATCCATATGTACCATAGAGTTACCAACTTCTACAAATAACAAACCGTTATCAGTTAGATGATTGCTAGCATGCTCTAAAATAGTACGTGTAACGTCTAAGCCATCATGCCCAGATGCTAAACCAAGCTCAGGCTCATGATGAAATTCTCGTGGTAAATCAGCCATGTCCTCAGCATCAACATACGGAGGGTTGGCTACTATTAGGTCATACTTTTGCCCTGGCACTCCACTAAATACATCTGACTGAATAGGCAGTACGCGGTCACTTAGCATATAGTCGTTTATGTTTATATCTGCTACTTCAAGCGCTTCATACGAAATATCAACCGCATCGACTTGTGCCGCTTCAAACGCTTGAGCAAGCGCAATAGCAATACAAGCAGAGCCTGTGCATAAATCTAAAATACGGTTAACGCTTTGCGGCTGCTCAAGCCACGGTGAAAACTTATTAGCAATAAGTTCAGCAAACGGCGAGCGCGGAATAAGCACACGCTCATCAACATAAAATGGCATGCCCGCAAACCAAGCAATGTTTGTTAAATAAGGAACCGGCGTGCAGTCATTTATACGCTCTGCGATTAACCCTGCTAGGCGGTTTTTTTCTGTGCTTGTTAACCGCGCATGCATTAACTCTTTGGGGGCATCAATAGGTAAACTTAGTGCAGGCAGTAATAAGCTAACAGCTTCATCCCACGCGTTATCTGTGCCATGTCCAAAAAATATTCCACTACTTGCAAATTGGCTTGTAGTCCAGCGTAACCAGTCATGTAACGTTGACAGTTCTGCAACAGCTTCATCAAGTGTTGCTTCTTCTATTTGTAAATCACTCATATTTTTTACCTGTTTTAGCTAACTGACTGTTTTGAGTCTTTGCGACGATTGCATTGCCTAACTGTGCTGAGCAAATTACAATTGCCCCTCACCTTTATATTGTACCGCCTTTTGCGCTGCGTTTTTACGTTTTTTTGTTTAGGTAAAATTTATGAAAAAAGACATCTCATCACAATCGTCCCTAAGCAATGACGACATTGACCTTTTTCGCCAAACAATTACAGGCGCTAAGGTGTTTAAACAAGATACCCATAGGTTTGATACAAAACCTAAGGTGTCACAAGCGAAGCAATTTGCCCAGCAAAAAAAGCAGGTTGAGTCTGAATTTTTCTTCTCTGACGAATATATTCCCGATATAGACACAAATAGCACCATTAATTACGTGCAAAATGGCCACGACTCTTTTTTAGCAAAACAGTTACGACGCGGCGACTTTGCACCCGATTTAACACTCGATCTGCACGGGCTTAATAAAGAACGTGCAAAAGATGAACTCGCGGGACTTATTCACGAGTGCAAAAAACAGCATTATTACTGCGCGTGCATAGTGCATGGCATTGGCGAGCGTGTTTTAAAACACAAAGTACCGCAGTATTTGGTACAGCACCCCGATGTAATTGCCATGCACCAAGCACCGCTAGAATATGGCGGGCGCGGTGCCGTGCTGATTTTAATTGATTTACCGCAAAGCGATGAGTTTAGACGCTAATTAAAGGAAGAATACGTGCAAATTTTTTCGATTATTTTTCCCTTAATTTTTATTGTCGCACTGGGCTACACCTGTTGTTATTTTAAGTTTTTTAATCAGCAGCATATTGCCGGCTTAAGTAAATTTACTTTTTATGTGAGCTTACCCGCCTTTTTAATGCTCAATATGTCGCAAATAAATTTGCATCAAAGTATTAGCCTCGAAGCATTTTTAAGCTTTTATATTCCTGTATTAGCGGTATTTGCTTTGGGCATACTTATTGATAGGTACTATTTAATTAAACAAGCCAATGCTGGAAATTATCAACAGCATAGTGTGTTTGGTCTTGCCGGTAGTTATTCAAATATGGTGTTAGTGGGTATACCCATTGTTATTGCTTCACTTGGCAAAGACATGATTGCTATCGCCTTTATGATCATCACATTTCATAGCACGCTGCTTTTTGCGTTAACTTATTTAATAGGCGCGAAAGGAAACACAGCTGACTTCTCGTGGGCAAAATTTGCTAAAAACATGGTCCTTAACCCTATAGTGTTAAGTATTGGCTGTGGATTACTTTTAAATGTGTCGGGAATTACATTATTTGCTAATTTAGCCAATGCCTTAAAGCTAATCGCCAGCCCTGCTATTGCATGTGCTTTATTTGTGTTAGGCGCTAATTTGGTGTTTTATAAAGTGGCAGCAAATTGGCAGCCGGCCCTTATTTCTTCACTGTTAAAAATACTGATTTTGCCTGCTGCTGTGTGCGTAGCAGCTACGTGGGTGTTTGTACTAGATACGCAAATTCGTAACGTACTGGTATTGCTAAGCGCCTCGCCTGTTGGCGTTAATGCGTATTTAATTGCAAGCCAATTAAATACGCATCAAGTTACGCTCGCCGGTGCAGTGGTGCTTTCAACGGTGCTTAGTGTAGTAAGCTTTTCGTTTTGGCTTGCTGTGCTTTTATAAAACGCTTATTTAAGTGCGGCCACTACCGAAATTTCGACCAATAGCGCATCGCGCGCCATTTTAGCTTCAACACAGGCGCGTGCTGGTGCATAACCTTCTGGCACCCACGCATCCCATACAGCATTCATATCGGCAAAATATTCCATGCTCTTAACGTAAATAGTTGCGCTTAGCATATGTTTTTTAGAACTCCCCGCCTGCTCAAGTAAGGCCTCTACTTTGTCGAGCATAGTTTGCGTTTGCTCTGTAATGTTTTGCTCTGCATCGCTGCATACTTGTCCGCATAAATAAACGGTTCCATTATGTTTAACTATACGGCTCATGCGCGCACCCGTTTCAAGGCGTTCTATACTCATTGTTATCTCTTTTCTCTATATGTTGGCAGGCGCGTTAATATTTACATATTCACTGCGCTGTGATGTTTCGTCATACTGAATTACAGCAACTGCTGCGGTGTTAAAAATAGGCATATTACCCGGGCTGAGCTGATCAACTATATAGCTCACAATAGGCATATGGGCGACCACTAACCAGGTATTACACTGAGGATGCATGGCAATAAGTGTTTCTAAATAATCAGCTGCTATTTGTGGCTTTCCCTCGGGGATTATGTCGCTACAGGTTTCACTAAATTTAAATACATTGTTTTTTTCAACTTCTTTAGCCGTTTGCTGCGCGCGCGAGTAAGGACTTACCAATAACGCATCAACAGAAAAGTGTTTGTGTAGCCATAAGCCCATTTTTTCTGCTTCTGCATGGCCTTTCGGAGTTAGGTTTCTTGCTGCGTCGTTAGCTTGCATCGGTGTCGCTTCGCCGTGGCGCATAATTAAGATTGTTTTCATAAAAAATCAACCGATTAATGAATATAAAACAGTAGCCAGTTTGCCCATTTGTCCGCTATATTAACTATTATTCCAAAGAATAATTCTCTCATGATATTCAGGTAAATCTTTTCGCTATTTTTTCGCTGTCCTGAAGCTATCATCTGTTGTTAACAAGTAAACGTCTAGTTTCAGGAGCATCATTTGAATATCAGCCGCAATGATAACAGAGCATACCGCGCCATTACACTCGACAATGGGCTAAAAGTATTATTAGTGCAAGATAAAGATTCAACTAAAGCCGCTGCTTCTATGGCGGTTAACGCTGGCCATTTTGATGACCCCCTTGACAGGCAAGGCCTTGCACACTTTTTAGAGCATATGCTTTTTTTAGGTACCGACCAATACCCTGATTCTGGAAGCTTTAATAATTTTGTGTCTCAATCGGGCGGTAACACCAACGCCTGGACCGGCACTGAGCACACCTGCTATTACTTTGATATTAATAACCAAGCCATTGAAAAAGCACTTGCGCAATTTAGCCGTTTTTTTATTGCCCCATTATTAAACCCAGCGGAAACCGAAAAAGAACGTAATGCCATAGAGGCTGAGTTTAAATTAAAAATAAAAGATGATGGGCGTCGTATTTATCAGGCTCATAAAGAAACCGTAAACCCAGCCCACCCCTTTGCTAAATTTTCGGTGGGTAATTTACATACCCTCGCCGATAGAGAGCGCTGCATAAGTGACGAGTTAAGAGATTTTTTTAATAAGCACTATCAAGCGCAGTGGATGACACTGGTAATTTGTGCCAACGAACCGCTTGATACACTTGCGCAGTGGACGCATCGTTATTTTAGTGGCATTAATGGCCATAAAGGTGCGCTTAAAGCCCCTATTGAGGAGCCATTATATCGCGCGCAAGATATTGGCAAAGTACTGCACATTGAACCACACAAGCACATGCAAAAACTCATTATTAGTTTTGCTATGCCAAATATCGATGACTTTTATCGCCACAAAACCGTCAGCTTTATAGCCCATTTACTCGGCTACGAAGGCGCAGGCTCGTTGTACTCAATTTTAAAAGAGCAAGGGTGGATTAACGCACTTTCTGCCGGCGGCGGTATAAATGGCAGTAACTTTAAAGATTTTAACATTAGCATGGCGCTTACCGATGAAGGCATTGAATACTTTGAAGACATAATAGAAATTGTGTTTGAGTATATTTGCCTAATCAACGATAACACCGACAAACTACCGCGCCTGTATCAAGATAAAAAAAACCTGTTACAAATTGCGTTTGATAACCAAGAAAAATCGCGCTTAATAGATTGGGTAAGTAACCTAAGCATTAATATGCAGCACTACGACGAAGCTAACTATGTGCAAGGCGATTACTTAATGGAGGGCTTTAATAAAGCCACTCACGAAATGGCGATGCAATGGCTTACCCCGCATAATATGCGCTTGGTACTTATTCATCCAGGCGTAGAGGCTGAGCACACCACCGCGTGGTACAACACCCCTTACAAAGTTGAGCCAATTTCGCCGCATTGGCTGGAGTCGCTTGCGCATATAAATAAACCGCTGAGCACTATGCTGTTGCCCACAGCAAACCCCTATTTAACAAAAGAAGTGGTGTTATACGAAGTCGAAAAACCCCAAACCAAGCCTTTACTGTTAGTTAAAGAGCCAGGGTTTGACTTTTGGTTTAAACAAGACAACACCTTTAGAGTGGCCAAAGGTCATTTTTATTTAGCAATGGACTCGCACTTTGCAGTAAAAGATGTAAAGCACATGGCATTAACGCGCCTTTTTAGTGATTTATTTATGGACAGTGTTGGCGAGCAGTTTTACCCCGCAGAATTGGCAGGTTTAAGTTATCATTTAACCTCTCACCAAGGCGGGCTTACGTTGCACACCGCTGGGCTATCGACTAGTCAGCTAGAGTTGGTGGAACAATTACTTGATGCGCTGTTTAATGTTGATATTTGCGCACGCCGCTTTGCCGAATACAAAAAGCAATTGGTAAGGCACTGGCGCAACAGCAACCAAAATAAGCCCGTGAGTGAATTATTTAGCGTGTTAGGTGCCAAAATAATGCCATGGAACCCACAACCCGACGAGTTAGCCACTGCACTTAAAAATACATGTTTTCAGCAATTTAACGAATTTAGAGCCGATTTTTTTAAAGCCTTACATGTTGAGTCGTTTTTACACGGTAATTGGCAACAAACAGACGCGAAGGTATTTCATAAAAAAGTGGCAGAGCATTTAAAAAACGCCACGGCTATTGAAGATTTAACACGCCCGCTGCACGAGATAGACCAAGTGACTCGCTGCGAACTTGAACTGCCATGCAGTGATAACGCCATGGTCATTTACTACCAAGCACAAACTGCAGAAGTGGATGAAAAAGTTAAATTAATGGCACTTAATCATATAATTAACCAAGACTATTTTAACGAGCTGAGAACCACACAACAGCTAGGTTACTTAGTTGGCTCTGGCTATGCACCATTTAACACCCGCGCCGGTATTGCTTTTTATATTCAATCACCAAAATTTGAAGCTCAGACTCTACTGCACAGGCATAATCATTTTGTAAGCCAGTTTATTGCTAACCTAGACTCCCTGGATGAAACAACATGGCAGCAGCATAAACAAGGTTTGACAACTCATATTGCTGAAAAAGATAAAAACTTACGGTTACGCTCACAGCGCTTTTGGCTTGCAATAGGCAATAAAGATCATGACTTTCATATGCAAAAACGCCTGCTAGAGGCACTGCACGCCCTCAGCCTAGAAGAAATGAAAAGTTATGCCATAGCTACTTTTTCTAAAGATAGGCCAAGGTATGAGTTATTAAGTAGCGCAAAAGTAAATAAATCGCAAAAAATGCCGCTTTGCTCGCAATCTCTTTGACTCTGCAAGTGGCATGATTTAAATTATCATTTGTTAATTAGTAGTAATAAAACAAATGATAAAAATAACAACAATAAAATGTGGTTTTTACTGGTTGCTGCTAAGCCTAGCACCCGCAGCGGTTGCCTTTGAACACGCCTTTAATATAAATACCAACACCGTTTTAATTATTGCCAGTGCCCTACTTGCGCTGGCTTTGCCATACCTATTATTTGTAATTTATAAATTAAAGCGCTCTCGGTTACAGCACAGCCTCTCGGAAAAGCGCTTAAAAAGCACGGTTGAAGGCAGTGGCGATACGCTTTGGGATTGGAATATAAAAACTGGCGAAGTTATTCGTATTAACGATAAATACATGATGGATTCAACAACGTTAATGGGGTTTCCGCCAAATAAAAGCTTGATCCACCCACACGATATTGCCTCAGTAGAGCATTTATTAAAAAAACACTTTGCTCAAAAGTCTGCTTTTTTTGAAGCCACTTACCGCATTAAAGACACCTTTGGCCACTGGCACTGGGTATTAGACCGCGGAAAAATAATAGAAAAAGATGCCAACTTAGCGCCACTGAGAATGACCGGCACAGTGCGCGATATTTCAGTGTTAAAATCAACACAAGAGCGCCTCAATTTATTTGCTAAGTGTGTAGAATCACTCACTGATGCACTTGCTATATATGATAAAAACTTTAACTTAGTTGATATTAACCCCAGCTTTTTAACGCTTTTTGGTGGCGTTAGAGAGCAATATCTCAAAAAGCCTTTTAATTTACCTGGTTACGATAAAAGCTACACAGAAAACGTTAAAAATATAGTACGAGAGCGGGAGCGAATTCAACAAGAGGTAAAACTGCGCAATAGTGAGCGAGTGTTACTGCCCATAGAGATTTCTATTGATGAGATAAAAAACGATCAACACCAAATAACAAACTATGTAGTGGTTTATTCAGATTTAACCGAACGTAAAAATGCACAATCGCAACTGCATAATTTATCAAATAGAGACCGTACGACCAGTTTACCTAACAGAAATTTATTTTTTACCGACCTACAAAAGCTAGTAAAACAAAATACCCACCATGCCCTTTTGGTATTTGATTTAGATAATTTTAAAAAGATTAATGATTCATTAGGCCACCAGCTAGGCGACAGCCTGTTAGCAAAACTGGCTATGCGATTAAATAAATTAACCCGTGAGAATGATGTTTTTTACCGCTTAGGGGGTGATGAATTTGCCTTAGTTATGGCAGATACTAATGATATCCATGTTATTACTCGCATGGCAAAGCAATTTTTAGCTGCAATTGCGACCCCATTTAAAATGGCAGGCCACGAGCTCGCTATTACCTCAAGCGTAGGCATAGTGTTATTCCCTGAAGATGGCAGTACTCCAGAGCTGCTGTTAAAAAACGCTGATACCGCCATGTATCATGCTAAAAAGAAAGGCAATAGTTACCTGTTTTTTAACGACACCATGAACCGCCAAGCGGTTAAACGTTTACAAATAGAAAACCTAATGCGCTTTGGTCTAAAAGAAAACCATTTTGAAGTGTATTACCAACCAAAAATGAATATTCGCACAGGTAAACTTACCGGAATGGAAGCATTAGTGCGCTTTATAACCCCTAAAAAAGGCGTTATTAGCCCCGGTGTATTTATTCCTATTGCTGAGGAAACCGGGCAAATAATAGAAATTGGTGAAGTGGTTTTAAACAAAGCGTGTCGCGATGTAAAACAATGGCTAGACGATGGGCTATTTAGCGGCCGCGTTGCAGTTAACTTATCGGCTAAGCAGTTTAGCTTGCCAGATTTAACGACCCGTATTGACGTGATATTGCAAAAAAACGAGCTACCTTCTTACTTTTTAGAGCTGGAAATTACCGAGGGCACGGTAATGGACGACCCACAAGAAGCCATTGCAATTATGCGCTCGCTAAGTGCGCGTGGTATTCATTTAGCCATGGACGATTTTGGTACAGGTTATTCATCTTTAGCGTACTTAAAACAATTTCCGCTGAATACCTTAAAAGTAGACAAAGCATTTATTGATGACATGAAAACCGAACGAGGCCGCAACATGGTTGACTCTATCGTGACGATTGCGCAAAACCTCGATTTACATATGGTTGCTGAAGGTGTGGAGCAAGCAAGCCAAATTGACATACTCAAAACGCTAAATTGTGAAACCGTACAAGGCTACTTCTATTCAAAACCGCTTTCAAAAGATGAGTTTACGGCCTTTTTGAAACAGCAACAAAGCAACTCTACGCCAAGCCTTATTAGTGCTAATAAACATTTAGCGCAAATAAGGTAATGTTACGGGCGCCATATACACGCACCAGCGCCTACGTTGCGTATAAAAGCACGCCTGTAATGCAAACCAAATAAGCACCATGCGCCAGGGCCTATTAGCGCCCCTAATAAAATCCACCGTTTAATTGGCATACCTTTTTTAAGCGCTTGAATGTAAATGGCCAAAGCACATAGAGCGTTAATAAAAACGAAAAGCAAACATCACCCCAACTGAGCTCAAAACAACGCTGCGCATTTTAACGGCAAATAACACACTTTTAAAGCAGCAGGCTTGATAAGTCAATGAGTCGCCATTTTAGCTATCAGCGCATATAAATTAAGTATTGATGCAGATTACTATTACCTAGTTTAGAAATTTAGCCATAAAAAAAGCCGGCATAGCGCCAGCTTTATTGTATAGCTTGGGTTACTTTTCAGCGCGGCCCATAAATTTGTGCTCAACCGTATTAATACGGATACGGTCGCCCGTAGATATATGCTCAGGCACCGAAATGGTTAAACCCGTGCTCAGGCGTGCAGGCTTAGAGCGTGCACTGGCAGAAGCACCTTTGATTGAAGGGTCTGTTTCTTCAACAACCAGCTCTACGCTTGATGGCAAATCTAAACCTACAGGCGAGCCATCAATTACAATAACGTGTACGCCTTGCGTTTCTTCGTTAACGAATTGAATTTCTTCTGCTATCGCCTCTTTATTTAAGTTATACGGCGTGTAGTCTTCATTATCCATAAACACGTATTCATCGCCATCAATGTACGAAAGCATTGCTTCGCGGCGAGTTAAATCTGCTAGGGTTAGCATGTCGCTGTCTTTGAAGGTTTCGTCTACTTTTGCACCTGTTACTACATCGTATAAACGCATACGGTACAAACTACCGCCTGCACGGCCTTGTGGAACTGAACGTACAATATCTTTAACTACCAACACGCGATTATTAAACTCAATCGCGGTTCCTTTTTTAACTTCACTCGCCTTTGGCATGGGGGTTTTCCTATTATTTTTTTGATTGCCAGAAACATACCACGAACTGGGTATTGTTCAACTAAAAATACATTAATTTGGGGCTGCATCTGATATAGACTTGCAAATTTTTAATTTAAAACTAAATACCTATAATCAAAAGCGAAAAAAACTGCTATGGTATCTCTACCGAGTATGACTTCAAGGATTGGATCATGGACCAAAACACAGTACATGAGTATTTAGTAAAGAAGCCCTTGGTGCAAGTGACAAAACCATTTGCTCAAGAGGTTGATGTTTATAAAGTAAATCATAAAATGTTTGCCACCCTTGCCTTAGGTAATGATGGAGACGTAAATGATGATGGAGATCCTATTTGGTGGCTTAATTTAAAGTGCGATCCCGATGAAGCACTTAAATTGCGTGATATTTTTCCTGCGGTGATCCCTGGCTATCATATGAACAAGCGGCTTTGGAATACGGTGATATTAGATGGCTCTATTCCACAAGGCGAAATTGAAAGAATGATCGATAATTCGTTCAAATTAGTTGTTGAGAATATGCCAGAAAAAGACCGTAAAGCAATTGAAGCACATCTATAGAAACCACCATCACGGGCTAGCTTGCTAGCCCTATTTGCTACAATTTTAATGTGTATATCAAATCGTCATAACGTGTATTATTAATAGTGTGCGCTTGCGTATTAATACCAGTTAACGTTAATCCACACTTTTGTAATACCTTTTCAGACCCTACATTCCCCTTTGTAACCACGGCTTTAAACTGTGTAATACCGCATTGTTGCCATGCCCACTCAATCACGGCACGCAATGACTCACTGGCAAAGCCTTGATTAAAATACGCGGGTAAAAACAAATAGCCTAGCTCAGCTTGCTCAAGTTCGTATGTAAACCCCGTTACACCCATGGGCTCATTTGAACGCTTATCAAATACCACAAGGCAAAGTGGATGAGTAGAAGTGCTATCCCAACTTTTTAAACGTTGTTCAAAGCGGCTGCGTACAAACGCTTCGCTGGGCATATCGTAGCAATAACGGATCACGGTAGGATTTTGATGTAACTGCAAAAATAATGGCCAATCACTGCTTTGAAGTGGGCGCATTGCCAATCGTGCTGTAAACAACTGCATGATGGTTTACCTCTTATCTGCTTAGCTGCAAATTAAGCTAACATACTTTATAGCAAGCCACTTAATTATAAGTCTTATTTGAGGGTAAAAACCTGTCGATAACTAAATAAAAACTGGCAATTTAGGTTTTATAAATGCACGTTTTTAACACAGGTAGCGATACGTTTAGCCCCGCAGAATGATTAAGTATTATTGCGGGTTGCTATTATTGCGCCCTAGAATTCTATATTTACAAATAGCAGATATAAAAAAACCGCATATAATGCGGTTTTTTTTAATCAAGCTGTTTTACGAGTCTTGCTTTGGTGAGTCAACGCTCTCTTCTTGAGGTTGCTCATCAGCAGGTTCTGCTTCTATAGCTTGTTCAGCAACAGGTGCTGGGCTTGGCTCATCTGCAACAGGCTGCGTTTGATAAAACTTAGCGCCTGATTCAGCCATACTTACTAACGTGTCGCATGGGGCAAAATTTGCATTGCTATTAGCTAATGTAGACATTTCAGAGCTAACCTTGCTGGCGCCCAATTTATCCATATAGCTAAACGGTCCACCTAAAAACGGTGGGAAGCCAATACCAAATATAGCGCCAATGTCGCCATCACGTGGGCTGGCAATAATGCCATCGTCTAAACAACGCACGGCTTCGTTAAGCATTTGTGATACACAACGCTTAGCAATTTCGCTTTTATTTAAACGCGGTGCAGGGGTTACACCTAATAGCTCATACACTGACTCGTCAACTTTTTTGCTCTTTTTATCGTACTCATAAAAACCACGACCCGTTTTACGGCCTAGGCGTTTTGAATCAATCATACGAGAAAATGCATCAGGCGCTTTAAAACGCTCGCCTAATTCTTTTTCAAGAATTGGGGCTATTTTAGAGCCTATATCAATCCCTACTTCATCAAGTAAAGCAAGCGGCCCAACTGGGAAACCAAACTCTACAAGGGCTGCATCAATTTTTTCAATTGGCTCACCGGCAAGCATTAAATTAGCTGCTTCATTTACATAAGGCGCTAAAATACGGTTTACGTAAAAACCTGCCATGTCTTTTACCACAATGGGCGTTTTACCTTGCTTACGTGCAAAGTTAACTACGCGCGCTATAGTCTCTTGTGAAGTTCCTTCGTGCGGAATAATCTCCACTAATGGCATTTTTTCAACTGGCGAGAAGTAATGCAGGCCAATCACGTTTTCAGGGCGCTGTGCCTGTGCTGCAATTTGTGAAATAGGCAGTGATGACGTGTTACTTGCAAAAATAGTATTGCTTTGGCATTGCTGCTCTATATCGGCAACCATACCTTGCTTTAAGGCTAAATCTTCAAAAACAGCTTCTACTACTAAATCAATGTGTTTAAAGCCACTGTAGTCGGTAGTACCGGTAATACGGTTCATTGTTAACTGCATATCAGCTTTAGACATAATGCGGCGTTTAAGGCGCTTATCTAAAATTTTGTAGGTGTAGTTCATGGCATTACTAATGCCCTGCTCTGCTACATCTTTAATACGTACAGGTACTTTGGCTTTTACTGCGCTTACATGCGCAATACCAGCCCCCATTAGGCCGCCACCTAAAACAGCTGTTTTACTGATTGCTGGCGCATCGTCGTTGCGCCACTCTTTTTTCATTTCAGTGGTTGCAAAGAAAATACCGCGAAGCGCTTTAGATTCATCACTCATTACAAGTGTTGCAAAGCTTTCAGCTTCTGTTTTGTATGCTTTTAATTTATCAAGCTCTACACTTGCACGTACAGCTTTAATAATCGCAAGTGGCGCAGGGTAATGTCCGCCGGTTTTTTTAAGGACGTTTTCTTTGGCTTTTTTAAAGATAAAGTTGCGGCCAAACGGGTTTGACTCTAATAATTTACTTACTTTATCAAGCTTTGGCTCTTTATCTGCTGGCTTTTTCTTAGCTGCAAATTCTTTAGCTACTTTTAGCAATACACTTTGTGGTACTACATCATCTAATACGCCTGCTTTTTTAGCCTGCTTAGGGCGAATTTGCTTGCCAGTTAGCATCCATTCAAGTGCTTTTTGAATGCCTACAATTTTAGTTAAACGCTGCGTACCGCCGCCACCTGGTAATAAACCAAGTTGTACTTCTGGCAGGCCTACTTTAGTCATATCGCTATCTGTGCCTACGCGGTAATCACACGCTAAAGCAAACTCTAAACCACCACCAAGCGCAGCACCATGTATTGCACTTACTGTTGTATAAGGTAGTTTTGTCATATCAAAAAAGGCTTGATGACAAAGTTCACTAATTGCTAACGCATCTTCACGCTTTTGCACGCTATCAAGCATTTTTACATCAGCGCCCGCGATAAAGTTATCGCTTTTACCACTAATAAATACCATCCCCTTTACTGACTCTTGTTTCGCTTGTTCAAGTAAAGCTTTTAAGTCATCAGCGAATGAATCGCGCAGGGTGTTCATTTTCTCACCCGGCACATCAATGGTTACTACGGCAATTTTGTTTTCATCTACCGTTAAATTAAATACTGAATCTGTCATTACGCGCTCTCCAATACAAAGGCTGCACCTAAACCACCAGCAGCACACGCTGTTGTTAATGCTAAACCGCCACCACGACGTTTAAGCTCGTGTAAGCTTTGCGTAATTAAGCGAGCACCGGTTGCAGCAAATGGGTGACCATATGCCAGTGAGCCGCCGTTAACGTTAAACTTATCCATGTTAATTTCGCCAATTGCTTTGCTCCGACCAAGTTGCTCTTGCGCAAACTTATCAGATGCAAACATTTTCATATTGGCAAGTGTTTGCGATGCAAAGGCTTCGTGCATTTCAATTAAATCTAAATCAGCAAGTGTAATTCCTGCTCTATCAAGTGCGATAGGCGTTGAATGCGCTGGGCCCATTAGCATGTCTTTTTCTACACCAATTGCCGAAAACGCAAAGCTACGTACATAACCTAAAATTTCGTAGCCTAGTGCTTTTGCTTTGCTTTCGCTCATCATCAGTACGGCAGCTGCACCATCGGTTAATGGTGTTGCATTAGCAGCGGTAACCGAGCCATGTTGGCGATCAAATACCGGTTTAAGCTTAGCGTAGCCTTCAACTGTAGAATTTTTACGAATGTTATTATCTTCTTCAATAAAGCTTTTATATGGCGGTAAGTGTGCCGTCATTACTTCATCTTTTAACTTGCCATCGGCCCATGCTTGGGTTGCAAGTGAATGCGAGCGATGCGCTAGTGCATCTTGATCTTCACGGCTTATGTTATGTGTTTTAGCCATTTGCTCAGCAGTTTGGCCCATTGAAAGCCCTGTTGAGTACTCAGCAACCGCAGGCGGTACTGGTAATAAATCTTTTAAACGCAGTTTTGAGAATATTTGTAAACGCTGGCCTAAGGTACGTGCTTTGTTTAAATCAACTAAGCTACCTGCCAATTTTTTACTTACGCCAATAGGTAATACTGAAGATGAATCGGCGCCACCGGCAATACCTACATTTACAGAGCCTGCCATAATAGATTCAGCTACATTAGCAATGGCCTGAAAGCTGGTAGCACACGCACGCGATACTGAATACGCGTCTACGCCTACTGGCATACCCGTACCTAAAACAATTTCACGTGCAATATTTGGCGCTTCTGGCATTTGTACTACTTGACCAAATACAAGTTGATCGATTTCTGACTTGTCGAAATTTAATCGTTCAAGCATTTCGTTAACCACCAACTTACCCATATCAAGGGCTGGTACATGGTGAAACGCTGTTGCTTGTTTTGCAAAAGGAGTACGTAAGCCGCTAACGATGGCAATACGGTCGCCTTTTGGTGTTTTTAGTATGTTTTGCTCAGACATTTATGCTCTCCCGCTGACAGGTCTGACCTGTTTGTTTTCCTCGATTCTAAACAACCCGTGTGCTAAAGCCAATAGATAAACACAAATTTATACAAAAGCACTAAAGGTAGATATATACATAGTGCTTAATATTGACTACCACAATAGGCTTTTTTACGCGTTTTTACAAAGTTTTGTGGTACGCTAAAAACCGTTAAAAAATAACGAACTATTTTTAAAAATACAGTCTAACTCTTGAGTTACTCACTTATAAACCTTATAACTAGGTCAGTATTAATCACCTAAAATAAATTAGGTACAAACCCAGCTGACGAGGAAGTCTATTTATTATGGCAGCTAACGCATTCAAACAATTAAAAACGTACTTAGATACACAAATTATTGGCCAGCCAGAGCTTACTCAAGCACTCCTTATTGCCATTTTAGCTGATGGCCATCTATTAGTAGAAGGCCCGCCAGGGCTTGCAAAAACCCGAGCTGTTAACGCCCTTGCTAAAGGTATTGAAGGCTCGTTCCAGCGCGTGCAGTTTACGCCCGACTTATTACCTGCCGATGTAACCGGCACCGATATTTACCGCCAACAAACCAGCGAGTTTGTGTTTGAGAAAGGCCCTTTATTTCATAATCTTATTTTAGCCGATGAAATAAACCGTGCCCCAGCAAAAGTACAATCAGCACTACTAGAAGCCATGGCAGAACGCCAAGTAACGGTAGGCAAAAACACCTACCCGCTAAGCGATTTGTTTATGGTAATGGCTACCCAAAACCCGCTGGAGCAAGAAGGGACTTACCCGCTGCCAGAGGCACAATTAGACCGCTTTTTATTACATTTAAGCATTGATTACCCAGGTGCAGAGCACGAGCTAGACATACTGCGATTAACCCGTGGTGAAGCACTTAATGAACAACAAGCGGTTATGCAACAAATTACCCAAAGCGATTTATTTGCCGCTCGCCAAGCTATTTTAGGCTTGTATTTAGCCGAGCCGCTTGAGCAATATTTAGTACAGCTTATTATTGCCACTCGTGAAGGGGCTAAGTTTGATGAGCAACTTGGCCGTTGGATTGAGTTTGGCGCAAGCCCGCGTGCTACCATTGCACTTGATAAATGTGCCCGTGCCCACGCTTGGTTACATGGCCGCGATTTTGTAGCACCCGATGACATTCAAGCCGTTGTACATAATGTACTGCGCCATCGTATTATTTTAAGCTACGAAGCACAGGCTGATGGCATTACTAAAGATCAGGTTATAAGCCGCATTGTTGAACTTGTAGCCGTACCCTAAGTTATGCAAACACAATTAGACTCAAAAGCGTGGCTAAAAGAAAGCCACAGCCACGGTGTAAATTTAGCGCTAAAAGAACTGCTGTATTACAAAGCTAAAGCACAGTTATTAGAGCTGGCACCTAAAGTTAAAATTAAAAACAGTTTAACTGGGCAATACCTTGCGCCCCATAAAGGCCGAGGCATGGAGTTTGCCGAAGTGCGTCATTACCAGCAAGGTGATGACATTCGCTCTATTGACTGGCGAGTAACAGCGCGTACCGGCGAAACCCATACAAAGCTTTTTCAAGAAGAAAAAGAGCGCCCAGTTTTTGTATTTACTGATTTTTCAAACTCTATGCTATTTGGCTCAAAGCTGCTGCTTAAGTCGGTACAGGCTGCGCACATTAGCGCGCTAGTGGCGTGGTCGGCGTGTCAACGCGGAGATAGAATTGGCGGTATTGTGTTTAATCAACACTCGCATTTAGAACTAAAGCCCAGCGCCCGCGAAAAAGCGGTATTAAAGCTGTGTCATAACCTATGCGACAGCCACCAGCAAGCACTTAACAATATAGATAAACAAGCAACCAATAACTTTAGCGATAATTTAAAACGCCTTAACCACTTAGCTAAACCTGGCAGCTTAGTGTATTTAGTCTCTGACTTTAATGCCTTAGATGATGCAAGCTTTAAACAATTAGAAATATTAAGCCGCCACTGTGAGCTGATAGGCTGTCATATAAGTGATCCGTTTGAACATACGCTCCCCGCGTTTAAAAACACTGTCACGGTTAATGCCAACGGCCAAGATTTTGCGCTACCGCTTATGGATAAAAGCTTTAGAGAACGCTTTGCAAAAAACGCCGAGCAAGCATTTAGCACACGCCTAAATCGCTTAACTAAATCGGGTCTTAACTTAATATCATTCAATGCAGCGAGCCCGCTTGAGCTGCAATTAGTGAGAAAATAACCATGCAAACCAATCCACTCGATGGCCTGCACGATATAATAGCGCCAAGCCAAGTTAGTTGGTGGCCACTCGCCCCTGCTTGGTGGGTTATTATTACCCTGCTGTTCATAGCAATCTGTGCAGCTGCTTTTTGGTTTTACAAAAATTATAAATTTAAAAAGCCTAAGCGCTACGCAATCGATTTAAGCCACAACGAGCAAAGCGCGCAAACACTTCATATTATTTTAAAGCGCTTAGTAATAGAGTATTACGATAAACGCCTAGCAACGCAATCAACTGCTAACTGGTGTAACACACTTAATACCTTAACCGGTTTAAGCTTTACCGAGCATGAGCTTTTAAGCCTGTATAATGCGCAGCAAACCAATGACGCGCTTAACGAAAAATTACGCCAAGGCATAAAGCAATTTAAACTAAAGGAGCCAGTACATGTTTGAATTTAGCTGGCCATGGTTGTTTTTATTACTACCTCTGCCCTTATTACTTTTATTATTAAAACCTGCTGCCAGTAACGCACATACCCGGTTACGTATTCCAAGCTTTGCCAAACATAACTTAGCCAGCCAAAGCCTTGAAAAAAGCGCACGTAAACTAACTATTTTTGAATGGCTACTTTGGCTATTACTGGTCACTGCTGCAGCCAACCCGACATGGTTAGACGACCCCATTTCATTACCAAACGAAGGGCGCGATATAATGCTTGCGGTCGATTTATCTGGCTCAATGACCGAACAAGACATGGCTTACAACGGCCAATATGTTGATCGCCTCACTATGGTAAAAGCGGTATTGAGTGACTTTATAGAGCAGCGCCAAGGTGACAGGTTAGGCCTGATATTATTTGGCGACACCGCATTTTTACAAACGCCACTGACTCGCGATGTTAAAACCGTAAGTAAAATGCTCAGCGAGTCTCAAATAGGCTTAGTTGGGCGTGCCACTGCTATTGGCGATGCGCTAGGTTTATCGGTAAAGCGTTTTGCCAACAAAGATAAAAGTAACCGTATTGTGGTGCTATTAACCGATGGCCAAAACACCGCAGGTAATTTAAAACCTGAAGATGCCCTACTCCTTGCCCGCGAGGAAGGCATAAAAGTATATACCATAGGTGTTGGCTCAGATAACCCCCGTGGATTTAGCCTATTTAATATGGGTGGTATGAGTGGGGGCAGCTTAGATGAAAGCTTGTTAAAAGGCATTGCCGAACAAACCGGTGGGTTATATTTTAGAGCCAAAGATGTAGCTGGCCTTCAGCAAATTTACGCGGAGCTTGATAAGTTAGAGCCAATTAGCGCAGATGAGCAAACATTTCGCCCGCAAAGCTCATTGTTTTACTACCCACTACTTATTGCTATTTTACTCATTAGTTTAAAAGTAATGTTAAGCACCTTACGTGCATTAAAGGAGCCTAACTAATGGACTTTACATTTATTCGTCCCGCTGTTTTGTGGCTTTTAATACCTGCACTTGCGTTGTTTTTTATAGCCTTTATTAAACATAAAAAACAAAGCGCAGATAACCTAATTGCCCCTCATTTGGCGCCGTTTATTATGAACGAGTCAAACACTAAAGCCAGCCAACCACTTTGGCTGGTCGCTGTATTTTGCTGTTTAGCTATTATTTTTAGTGCAGGCCCTAGCTTTGAAGAAAAACAGGTTCCTGTATTTCAAAGTAAAAGTGCCCGTGTGATTGTAATGGATATGTCGTACTCAATGTACAGTACCGATATAGCACCAAATCGTTTAATGCAATCACGCTTTAAAGCACTCGATATGATTGAGCTATTTAAAGAAGGCGACACCGCTTTAGTTGCCTATGCCGGCAGTGCATTTACTATTTCGCCACTTACAAACGATGCCACTACGCTTACTAATTTAATTCCGAGTTTAAGCCCCGACATTATGCCCGACAAAGGCTCTAATGTTTTAGCTGGCCTTGATATGGCAAAAGAGCTTTTAACACAAGCAGGCTATATTGATGGCGATATAATATTAGTCACCGATGGCATAGACCAAGAAGAGCAAAGCGATATTACTAGCTTTACCAGTAATTCTTCTTATCGGCTAAATATTTATGGCGTAGGCACAGAGCAAGGCGCACCAATTAAATTACCTGAAGGCGGTTTTTTAAAAGACAGCTACGGTCAAATAGTCATCCCCACCATTAACATAAGCCGCTTAAAAAGCCTAGCGACCCGCAGTGGAGGAAAGTTTGCCCTTTACCAACCAAGCAGCAGTGACATAGCCACTTTTGCACCAAGTGCCAATAGTGAGTTATTAAAAGATGAAAAACAAAGCCATGCCCTGTGGCGCATAGACGCAGGTATATATGGGTTACTTATTTTACTGCCCTTAGGCCTTTATTTATTTAGAAGTGCAGCATTTGTAGGGGCCTTTTTAGTACTCAGCGTTTTGCCAACCCAACAGGCAAGTGCATTAGAGCTCCCCTCTTTTTTAAAAAACACTGATCAGCAAGCGCTAGATGCTTATAAAAATAAAGATTTTGAACGGGCCGCCAATGCCGACTCAAGCAGCTTAAAAGGGGCTGCATTGTACCAACAAGGTAATTTTAATGCCGCACTAGAGGCCTTTAGTAAAGATAAATCAGCCACTGGTTTTTATAACTATGCCAACGCGCTTGCCAAATCAGGACAGCTAGAACAAGCCATAGATGCTTACAGACAAGCACAAACGCTACAACCTAACTTTAGCGAAGCCGCTGATAACCAAGCTTTGGTTGAGCAGTTGCTCGAGCAACAGCAGCAACAGCAAGAGGGTGATTCGCAAGATAACCAGCAACAATCTGATCAAAGTGAGCAACAAAACAATCAGCAATCAGATCAAAACCAACAAGGTGAAAATAGCGATTCTCAATCAGAGCAAAGTCAAGGCGAGCAATCACAAGAGCAGCAAGGTGAGCCAGGTGATGAGTCTGACACTGAGCAAGACCAACAAAGTGCTGAGTCGGGTTCACAATCAGATAAACAAAATGAGCCAGAACTACAAACTCAGCCACAAGCTAATCAAGAGCAAAAACAGCCTGAGCAAACAAACGAAGAACAGGCTGAAAATACTCAGCCGCAAACAGCGCAGCAGCAAACGTTAACAGATGAGCAAAAGCAAAATGCTCAACAACAAGCCGCGCAAGCACAAACGCGTGAGCTCACCAACGAAGAGAAAGAAAAAGCCCAGCAGCTTAACCAGTTATTAAGAAAAGTACCGGACGATCCGGCAATTTTATTACGGAATAAAATGCAATTAGAAGCCCAAAAAAGACAATATCAACGTCGCCCTACAGGAGTAGAAAAATCATGGTAATGCGATTATTTTGCTGTTTATTGCTATTAAGTGCGATGCCATCATGGGCCGCCACCAAATTAGAGGCAAGTGTAGATAAAAACCCAGTCCTTGCTGGCGAATTTTTTATGCTTAACATTTCAGTTGACGACACAATAAAAAGCGAGCAACCCGACACCTCGGTGTTACTTAAAGACTTTGTAGTTGGGCCAACAAGTTTAAGTACGCGCACCAACATTATAAATGGCAGCATTAATAAGCAAACAACCTGGTCTGTTAAGTTAATGACCCGTAATGAAGGTGAATACACCATTCCGGCATTTAACGTGGCCGGTTTAAGCTCGCAGCCAATAAAATTAAAAGTGGCAAAGCGCGCTGCCGATGCTGATAAAAATAACGATATTTTTTTAAAAACATCGCTCTCAAGTGACTCGTTGTTTGTTCAAGAAGCTGGCGTATATACGATTAAACTCTACCTAGCAAAAGAGCTGCTTGATGGCAGCCTAAGTACGCCCAGTATGCAAGATGCACAGCTTACTCAATTAGGTAAACAAACCGAAAGCTATGAGCTTGTAGATGGTAAACGTTATTTAGTGATCACCCGAGAATACTTACTACAACCGCAAAAAAGTGGTGTATACACCATTGTTGGTCCTACGTTTCAAGGCCGTGTACAGCAAAATTACCGCCAATTAGAAGTGTCGGCTTTAGGAGATGATCAGCAACTTGAGATAAAACCTATTCCGGCAAACTATAAAGGCGCATGGCTACCAAGTGAGTTAGTTAATATTGATGAGCAGTGGCAGCCTGATGAAAATACAGTAGAAGTTGGCACGCCTATTACACGCACTATTACCTTAACCGCGTTAGGGGTTACTAAAGAGCAACTGCCCGAAATTGATATGAAAACCATTGCGGGGATTCGCAGTTACCCCGATGATGTAGAAACAAACAATGCCGTAAGAAACGGACGGGTTGTATCTCAGCAAACAGCGTCATTTGCGTTATTACCACAAAAAGCGGGCACCTACACCCTCCCAGAAATAACACTGCCTTGGTATAACACCAAAATAAACCGCATTAGTTACGCTACATTGCCTGAGCGCACTATAACGGTAACTCCTAGCGCCAATGCTATAAACCCAGGTGCTATTGCAAACGACAACCTTAATACAGGTGAGCCAACTTTGCCTGCTAACAAAGTAAGTAATACACAGCAGCCCAATACAACAATAGCCGCGCCGCAAAGTGTTATTCCGCTTTGGTTAATTATTATTGCCGTGCTTGGGTATATTTTTTGGATAATCACTGCAATTTTTTATTGGTTAAGCCGTTCAACTAATAATGAGCCAAAAAATAACAGTGTATCTGTAAATAAAGCCCCACCGCTTTCATTAAACGCGCTTAAAAATGCAGCTAAATCAAATAATCTCAATGCATTTTATAGCGAACTAAATGCGGTAGCGATTAAGCTTACGGGCAAAAAAGTGGCTGCGATAGATACGTTAATACACAACATCAAAAATGATGAACTGGCGACGCAGGTTAACCGTTTACAGTCAGCTCTTTATGCAAATAGCAGTGCAGATGTCGATCTTAATGCTATTATTAACATAATTGAGCAGCACCAAGTTCAACGTACAAAGTCGCAACAAGCTGTATTAAAAGACCTTTATTAACTAGTTTGATAAATTTAGGTCTTTTCATGCATTAAATAATAAATTTTAATTAAAAAAGTACTTATGCTTGGAAAGAAAAAATCAAATAATCAGGTCTTAGTTGATATGGCAGAGAAACAAAAGCGCTATGAAGCCTTGGTCCATGTATATAATAAGGAGCTTTATCGCTTTGCTTATTGGTTATGCCGTGACCCACATATTGCAGATGACCTAGTACAAGAAACGTTTTTACGTGCTTGGCGCTCGCTTGACTCATTATTGGATCAAAAAGCCGCCAAGCCTTGGCTGCTGACTATTTTGCGTAGAGAAAATGCACGTCGCTTTGAGCGCAAGCAGTTTGACTACAGCGATGTAGAAAACGATACACTTGTCGATGAAACCAGCCATTCGTTAGATGATGAAATGGAGCAAACGGTTATCCAACGCCAAATTGCGCTGCTATCTGATGAATACAGAGAACCCTTACTTCTGCAAGTTGTTATGGGGTGCTCTGGTGAAGAAATAGCAGAGATTCTCGATTTAAATAAAAACACGGTTATGACTCGTTTATACCGTGCCAGAAACCAACTTAAAGAGGCTTTAAGCCGTGATGATGAACAACTTAAAGGGGCATCAAAATAATGGATGAACTTGAGTTTCGTCGACGCACTATTGCGCAGCCAAACGATTTAGATAAGGAGCTTTTAGAGTTTGCTAAAGAGAGCTCTGAGCGACAAAACTTTATAAGCGATATGAAAGACTTTGATAAACAAATTCAAGATGCGTTAGATGTGCCTGTGCCTGACAATCTTGCTGAGCGTATTCTTTTAAACACCTCGTTAAAAGAAAAAGCAATGCAAGAAGAGCAAGCAACTGGGGATAACGTTGTAGATGCACGCTCACGTTTTAAGTTTGACCGTGTTCACTTAGCCCTAGCCGCGTCTTTTTTTGTAGCTATTGGCGCATTCTTTTTTAGCACAGAGCAACACATTGCTCATGAAGCAGGCGAACATGCTTTAACCCATGTTTACCATGAAATTACCGCCCTTGAAAAAACCAATGCTATTAGCCTACAAAGCGTTAACGATAAGCTTGCACTGCTAGGCGCTCATATAGAAGAGCTGCCAGGTAAAATTACTTATGCGATGTTTTGCGACTTTAAAGGTGAAAAAGGTCTGCACTTAATTTTTGAGTCGGACTTTGGCCCAATGACGGTCTTTATTGTTCCTTCTGAGAATAAGTCGTTTGGGTTTGGCGAAGATGATTTTCATGATGCGCGCTTTGCAGGTCATATTAATCGAGGCGACAAAGCCGATACTATTTTAGTGGCTAATACCGGCGCGCCAATTAATGTGTACAACGAACGGGTTACCAATGCCATTCGCTGGCTGTAACTAGCGCTTAACGACTAAAAACCGCTGAGTAACACTGAGCGGTTTTTTTGTGCCTATTCAGCGCTCATTTTTCATCCAAAACAATTGATTTTAAATGTAATTATTAATTTTTACTGAAAAGTTAATTATACTCACCGCTCAGTTTAACTTAGGGAATTACATGAAGAACATCATCGTTATATTTTCATTACTTGCACTACTGTGTACAGCAAGTTTTGATGCACACGCACGCAAAAAGTTTGGTAGTAGTAAACGCGGTACAACCCCAGCAACACAACAAACCACACAAAAGCAAAAAGCCGATACCACAGCACCTGCAGCCAAGACAAAAAGCAGTAAAAAAGGCATTATGGCCGGCGTATTAGGCGGATTGTTAGCCGGCGGTTTAATTGCCGCTATGCTAGGAGATAACTTTGAGGGCATGCAGCTATTAGAAATTATTTTATTAGCAGGCGTTGTCTTTATTTTGTTTAAACTTATTACGGGGTTTATGCGCGCTCGCCACTCCCCGCAATTAGCCGGTACACACGCTACGGGGCACTCTGCTTTTAAGCAAACTGCCGCAGAGCAACCTGCCAGCAGTGGTTTTACCCAGCAAAGCGCACACACTGAGCAAGTACCTTTCAATTTACCCCCTAATTTTGACGTAAATGGCTTTTTACAAGGCGCGCGTAGCCACTATCACACTATGCAAACTGCGTGGAATAATGCAGATTACGCCACGATGGCTGAGTATTTAAGCCCATCGTTAGCTCAAGAGTTTAAAGCTGAGCGCGAAGCGATTGAACGGGTAGCGACTGAGGTGATGTTTATTGATGCCGAGCTTGTGCGCGCTGAAACAACAGCAAATTCGTGGCAAGTAAGTGTGCAATTTAAAGGCAAATACCGCGACTTAGACGACAAAAAAGAAGAGCCTATTTTAGAGATTTGGCACCTTCAGCGTGCTACCACCTCCGATGCACCGTGGCTGATTGTAGGCGTAGAAGACTTAATCGAAAGCGAATAGTGCTGTAATTATAGTTATACCAATTCGCTTAATTAAGTGATCTACTTTGAGGGAGGATAAACGTGTTGATAGCTCGGCAAAAAAATCGCTATTTAGGTGTTCTAAATGAGAGCTTTTTAACGCAGGTAGCGACACGTTTAGCCCCGCAAAATAATTAAGTATCATTGCGGATTGGTATTAGCTAATTGGTATAAATAACAGCTAAAAAAAACCGCCCAGCCTAAAGTTTAGGCTGGGCGGTTTTTTATTACTGTTATGTAGTAGTATTATTTACAAACGTCAGCAACGGCGTTTGCGAAATACTCAATATTAGTATCACTAATACCCGCAACATTTACGCGGCTAGAACCAACAATGTAAATACCGTATTCTTTTTGTAGGCGCGCAATTTGCTCTTTATTAATGCCTAAGAAAGAAAACATACCGTGTTGACGTTCAATAAACGAAAAGTCTTGCTCTATCTCTTTTGCTGCTAAGCTTTCTTTAATTAAGCTACGTAAACCATTAATACGATTACGCATTTCATCAAGCTCACTGTGCCACATTTGTGTAAGCTCTGTGCTGCTTAAAATAGTGTTTACAATGTCAGCACCGTGCGCTGGAGGCATTGAATAAATACTACGAACAACGCTTAATAGCACTGAATTTGAAATATCAGCGGTTGCAGTGTCTTTTGCAATAATTGAACACGCACCAATACGCTCACGGTATAAGCCAAAGTTTTTAGAACATGATGAACAAATAATTAGCTCTTCTACTGCATCAGCTAAAATGCGCAGTCCACGTGCATCTTCTTCAAGTGACGAGCCAAAGCCTTGGTAAGCAATATCAATAAGTGGTGTAAAGCCAACTTCTTTTGCAAGCTGAGCAACTGTGTTCCACTGTGTCTCGTTTAAGTCCATACCACTTGGGTTATGACAACAAGCATGAAGTAGCACAATATCCCCTTTTGGTACTTGCTTAAGGGTGTTTATCATGTCGTCGAACAATAAATCTTTGTTTTCGTAATCGTAGTACGGGTATTCTTTAACGTTTAAGCCCGCAGCTTCAAACAAGCTAATGTGGTTTGCCCATGTTGGCGTAGTTACCCACACTGTTGCGTCTTTATTGCAACGCTTAACAAATTCAGCGGCAACGCGAAGTGCACCTGTACCACCTGGTGCTTGTGCAGTACGTACGCGGTTTGCTAAAAGTGCTTGGTGCTCACCTAGTAATAGGTTTTCCATTTTTTGACAGTAGTCTAAGTTACCCGCTAAACCAATGTAAGATTTGCTTGTTTCGTTTTCTAAACGAAATGCTTCAGCTTTTTTTACCGCTTTTAATACCGGTGTGTTGCCTTGCTCATCTTTATAGACACCTACACCTAAATCAATCTTGTTAGGGTTTGTATCTTGTTTATAGGCTGCCATAAGGCCAAGAATAGGATCTGTTGGTAATGGTTTTAATTCTGAGAACATTAGCTATCTCTTATCATTAATTAGGGGTTGGCTGTTGTAGTAAGCTTAACATAAAAGCTTACCTTCTTGGCTAGTGATATTTACACTAGAAAGTGAGGAATTTTAATGCAGCACGCAACTAATACAGCCAGTGTACGGCTATCAAAAAAGTCGTTACTAAATGCCTCTGCATCTATAATACCGACGCATTCATGTTGCTCGTTAAATAAGGGTAAACAGGTTTCAGCTTTCACTTTAGGGTCACACGTATAGTACTCACCACCTTGTGCTAAATAGTTTTCTACGTTGTTAATTACACGCCCGCGCTTAGACAATGCAACTTGTACATTATTGCTGCCTGCTGCGAATGCTTCAGTAAGAGGAAACAGTGGACGGCTTGGCGCACCTTGATACGCCAGCTTTAATAATTGCGGACCCTGAGCAGTGTCAACCGCTTGATAAATACCATACCAATCGACCTGTGTTTGCTGCTCTATGTAATTAACTATATTTTGTAGGTTTGCTAGTTTTTGCTCGTTTTGTGAAGTCGCGCTCACGTGATCAATAAGTTTAAATGGCTCATCTTGTAAATAACCAAACAAACTACACGCACCGCCTTCACCGAGTTCAGGAATTTGATATTCCCAACGTACAGACGGCAGCGCGCTTGCAGCAATATACTGTTCTAGCTGCTCTAGCTCTTTGGCAATTAATTGTGGGTCTATATTTAATTGCGCAATATCAAGGTAAGAAGAAATCATTTGGCCATCCATACATCTAAAATTTTTTAGATAATAACATGGAAATTTTTTCTGAGCTATAGCAACTTGTAACACATTTCGACTTGGTTACCACTTGCGTTATACGTGACTTTTTCTGCCACTTCTTCGAGTAACGATAAGCCACGGCCAAACTCTGCGTTGAGTTCGGTACGTGTAGAGGAGTCACTTGAGAACCCCCTACCCGAGTCACAAATAATAAAGTACAAACACAAAGTATCTGGGCAATAACGCATATCAATAATAATCATCGCCTCTTTCATTTTACTCAGTGCTTGCTCTCTTAATTCATAGTATTTAAAAAAGCCATCGTCTTGTTTTTTTATGTCTGAATCAAGGCCTAACACGCCGTGATCAAGTGCATTGTTATACGCCTCAGAGAGCAATAAAAATATATTTGAGCGATGCGACCTAAGCCCCTCAACACTGCTTAATACATTAACAACATCATACACAGGGTCTGTGCATTTAATTTGCTGTGCGTTTAAGCTAAGTGAAAAGTTAAATGCCAAATTAGAATACGCCTCTTTGGCCTCAGGCTCTGGGGTTAGCGGCAAACAATTAAGCAGCACTAAGCTTAAGTCGTCTAATTGCTCACTGCCATTGGCAAAGGTATTTACATTATCTATAACACGCTGACTGCTGATCATCGGCTTGCTTTTAAGTGCTGCTAAAAAGCGCTGCTCACCATAAAAAATATCGGCGTCGTTGTTAGTTTCTATTATGCCATCGGTTGAAAGCACCAAGCGGGTGTTTTTATCAACTTCTAAATTAATTAGTTCATATTCAAATTCATCGCTGTCTAAAATCCCCAGCGCCATATGTTGCGACTCAAGCGTTTGCTTTACTTCACCATCGGTATTTATTAAGTACGCATCTGGTAAGCCACCAAGCCATGCTGAAATACTTTTGCCCGAGGCACTGAGCTCAATAATAGTCGCCGCGCAGAACATGTGCTCTGGCAGTAAATTATGCAGTAATATATTGATCTCAGAGGCGATATCGTTAACAGCCATGCCTTTTTGCACCATAGTGTAAAACACCCGTGATGCAGGTAATGCTCCAATCGCGGCCGCTAACCCATGCCCGGTAAAATCACCCAACATGCAATATAAATTGCCTATTGGGCTTTGCGCGACTAAAAACATGTCACCGTTAAACATAGAAGCAGGAGAAAGGCTAAAGTCTAAATGGTCTTTAAACTTATCTTGGTTTTCGAGCGAATTATTAAAAATGTGCTCAATTATTTCGTGCTCGCGCTCTATTTGATTGCGATGATACTCAAGTAAGGTGTTTTGTTGATGGGCTTTTTTACTTAATTCGCGCGTACGGCTGTGCGCTTTAATTTTTGCGTTTAAAATTACTTTTTCAAACGGCTTTTGAATAAAGTCATCCCCGCCTACTTCTAAACAACGCTCAAAGCTGCTTTGATCTTCAAGCGAAGTAATAAAAATAATGGGTAGATAAACGTCGTTGTATCGCTGCTTTATCAGCTTTGCAGCTTCAAAGCCATCCATTACCGGCATAAGTACATCGAGTAGAACAATATCAATCGCTTCTTTTTCTAACACCTCGAGTGCTTCTAGGCCGTTAAACGCAATTGATATTTTATAGTTTTCTTCGAGCAGCATTTTTTCGAGCAGGATGCGATTAAGCGCCTGATCGTCAACAATAAGTACGTGGGTCATTAGTTAATATCAAACTTCTTATCAAAACGTGATATTTGCAGTATTTTTTTAAGCTGAGGCTGACAATTGCTGATCTCTATTGTTTGTACCTGGCTTTCAATGGTTTTTTTCATGTTAAGCAACATACCAAGAGCAGAGCTATCCATGTAGTCGGTCTCTCTTAAATCGATAATCACTTTATTTGTTTTAGGCTCAATTTGGGCATAGGCTTGGCGAAATGATTGCACTAAATTAAAGTCAAATTTGCCTTTAATTTGTATCGTTAAAGTACTTTCATCAACCGATAAACTCTTTGTTAAACTCATTATAAACTCCAATAATATTTCCTTTGACCTAAATATAACCTGTTAAAAGTATTTAGCAAAAATAAAAACACTCGCCAGCAAATTTGTTATTATTTAATACATCAATAAAAACGTTTATTTAGGTAAATTATGAGTGATAACCGCTTAGTATATTCAACCGATATGGGCCGAATTAGCCAGCCAAAGGTTGAGCAAGAACCCACTGCAAAACTATTTAAAGATGGCTTTATCCGCATAGAGCGCCAAACTAAGGGCCGAAAAGGTAAAGGTGTGATGTTGGTTGTGGGTATAGATCCAAAAGCGCACGATCTAAAAAAGCTAGCTAAAACCATAAAAAGTAAAATGGGCCAAGGTGGCGCGGTAAAAGAAGGCATTATTGAAGTTCAAGGCGATGATCGCGAAAAACTAAAAGGGATTTTAGAAACCCTTAAATTTAAAGTAAAAATTGCGGGTGGCTAAACCCGCAACTTTTTATTTGCTACTAGCAATGTTAGGCGCATCGTTTAATTTTTTGTATAACGCTAGCAGTTCGCTCTCAGCAATCGGTTTACTGTAATAAAACCCTTGCACAATATAACAATTATTATTTTGCAAAAACTCTACTTGTTCAATCGTTTCAACCCCTTCTGCAACTACGTCTAATTTAAGCTTTTGCGCCATGGCTATAATAGCGGCGGTAATTTCCATGTCATTAGAATCAGCAGGGATATCTTTTACAAACGAGCGGTCAATTTTTAATATGTCGACCGGGAATCGTTTTAAGTAACTTAGCGACGAATAGCCAGTACCAAAATCATCAATCGATATTGAAATGCCCAGTGCTTTTAGTTCGTGTAACTGCGTAATAGCAGCTTCAACATTGCCCATTAGCATACTTTCGGTAAGCTCCAAGTGTAACCGCTTAGCACTTACCCCTGTTTGTTTAATAATACTGCTTAGCATGGGCACTAAATTAGCGTCTTTAAACTGACGTGCCGATAAATTAATAGATACGTTGTTATCTCGTCCATCTTGCGCTAAACGCACGGCAAACTCGCACGATTGCTGCAATACCCACTCACCGAGTTCTACAATGAGCCCTGTTGCCTCAGCAATAGGAATAAACTTGGTCGGCGATATAAGCCCTTCTACTGGGTGGAACCAGCGTAGTAGCGCTTCATAGCCTACAACGTGCTGAGTTAATGAGTTTATTTGCGGCTGATAATAAACCTCAAACTGTTTTTCTTTAATCGCATGGCGTAATTCGTTTTCAATGAACAGCCTTTCATTGGCAGCCGCGTTCAGCTCTTGGCTATAAAAGTGGTAAGTATTACGCCCTTTGGCTTTTGCCTCATACATTGCTAAATCAGCATGTTTTAAAAGCTGATCTTCTTCTAGGCTATCGTAAGGGGCCATTGTAATACCAATACTAGCGCTGACTATTACTTCGTTATTGCCAAGCTTTATAGGCACATTAAGTGTTTTTTGAATAGTATTTGCGACATCACTGGCATGCTCTTGGCTTTCAATACCACTGAGTAATACAGCAAATTCGTCGCCCCCTAGGCGGGCAATTGTATCTTCGGCGCGTAAGCGTGCTTTAAGGCGGTTAGCAACTTCAATTAGTAACTGATCGCCTGCATCGTGGCCTAACGTATCGTTAATGCGTTTAAATTCATCTAAATCAAAGTAAAAAAGTGCAAACGCATAATGGCCGCGCTCAGCCAAAGCCATTGATTTACGCAGCTGCATTCTAAAAAATGTTCGGTTTGCTAAGCCCGTTAACGTGTCAAAGTACGCAAGCTGCTCCATTTTGCGCTGGCTTTCTTTAACAAACGAAATATCTTGTGCGGAGGCTACATAACTGGTGATCTCACCGCCATCTTCGCGAATAGGAGAAACACTTAGCGATACCCAAATAGGCTGTTTATCATTGCCCTGAATCAAGGTATCACCACGCCAGTAGTTTCTACTGCGAAGGTCGATATTGATATCTTCAACCAAAATGGCCATCTCAGATGCGATAATATTCAACAGCGGCGCGCGGTTAAAGTGGCTCTCTGGGTAGCCTGTCATCTCAAGCATTTTGGGATTAACGTATTCTATAACAAAGTTTTCATCGGTGATCACCACACCGGTTCCTGAGAAGGCAACGGCTTTAGAGAGCCTATTAGCGGCTTTCTCGGCAATTTCTTTTTCTGTAATTCGCTGGTTTAACCCATCTATAAGCTTACGAATTTCTACGGTCATATCTCTAAATGAGCCGTTTAGCGTGCCTATTTCGTCTTTGTTCTCTGGCGGGAATTCGGTTAGTAATTGCCCTTTACCAAAGCCAGTAACTGCATGTACTAATGTGTGAATTCTGCGAAGCACTAGCTGATACAGCGCTTGGTGTAACAATAAGGCAACCAAGACCGCATAAAGCACAAACAAGCCAAAGAACTTCAGTTTTAAATCTTGCAGAGCAGAGAGCGTTGATGAGCGTTTTTTATAAACCCCAATATACCAGTCTAATTTATCAATTTTACGAATATTAATAATGTGTGCTTCATCATTTTGTACAAACGAATTAGCATACTCTGGTAATTTCATGGTAATTGCTTCATTTATAATGGCTTGCAATTGCGGATTAACGAATTCGTTTGTTGTTATTGTTTTATCTTTGCTGCCATAACTTGCTTGTAGCGCTGGGTTAAGACTCGGGTGAGCAAGCAGTTGGCCTTTTTTATCAAAAACCAGTAAATGTTTTTCTTTATCGCCCACAGGTAAAAATGAAATCAGCGTGTTTAAATCTATATCGCTGCCGGTCACCCCTAAAAATTCATTATCAACATACAAAGGGACAAGCAAACTAATAACCCATTTATGCCATACTTTATCGTAATAAACCTTAGACCACACAGGTTCTCTGCTGGGGTTTAAATCACTTTGTACATACTTAAATGTTGCACCATTAGAGCCTCTGAGTTCAGCCGGTGCGTTTAACGCCCAATTGGGAGGCGAGACACGGATGAAATCGTCTTTGGTGATCATATAAAAATTAAAAAAGTCGTGAATTAAGGTTGGTGAAATGACTTTCCATAACGACTCTGAGTTATTAAATAAACGCTTATAAAAAGGAGAATAATGCTGCTGAGGAAGAAATGCGGCTGAAAGGCCGTCGCTCGATGCACTGCGTATAGTGCCGTCGCTATTAAATTGTAACTGGGTTTTGTTAGATAAATTGATTGCTGAACTATCACTAAATAGCTGCTCTGACACAACATTATTAGCCTGTTTGGCAACGGCTGATTTTGTTTTGATTAGTGCGTCAAATTGCCTGATAAGTAATTCGGTGGAGCTTTTAAGTACTTCATGCTCTTCGAAAACTAATTGTTTCTCTTCAGATTTAAGCATCAGCGCGGCAGCGCACACACCGGCAATTAAACAAATTGCAGATATAAGCAACGACAGCTTTACACTTAAAGAATTTAGTCCAAAACGCGATGGAGGGCGTCTATACACCACAGGCCAACCTTACTATTTTAGTTGTTGTTATTTTTAGCTAATACCTGAAATATACCAGATCCCTATTCATATTTATAAACTATTTGTAAATTTTATCTAAATGTTAGCTAGGAGCTGATAATTATTCATTATGTCTATTTAAACTGGCTTGCTTGTTGACTTTGCTAGTAACACCTCATACATTAACAGCATGAAAATTATCTTATCTTGCACTTTTTTTTCTTTTTTTAGCTTCTTTATATAAAAGAGGCTGAACTGTTTGTGAGATAAAATCAATCGAATAGCAAAGCCTCCCACTTGGGAGGCTTTTTTGTTTTAGTTGCACTAAGCAACTTATTTTTGGAATGAGGAAACCAAAATGACCAACGATGTTTTAAACGCGCTCAGACACGACATTAACGAAATAGACTCCGATCTATTGGTGTTATTAGCTAAGCGCCGCCGTATTAGCCACGGTGTTGTTGAGTATAAAATTGCGAATAACAAACCGATTCGTGATGAAGCGCGCGAACTAGCCTTACTCGAAAAGCTGATTGGTTATGGCAAGTCGCTTGGTCTAGATGCGTATTATGTAAATAACGTTTTTCAAACCATTTTGGAAGACTCTGTGCTGCATCAACAGGCCATGCTGCAAAAAAACTTAAACCCCGATGCATTAAGCGAAACACATCGCGTTACTTACTTAGGCGGGCAAGGCTCGTACAGTCAGCTAGCATGTCATAAATACTTTAGCCGCCGCCCTGGCAAGTTAGTCGAAATTGGCTGTACCTCGTTTGATGAAATTACGGGCAAAGTAGAAAATGGCCAAGCAGATTTTGGTTTGCTGCCTATAGAAAACACCAGCTCGGGCAGTATTAACGAAGTATTTGATTTATTACAACATGCTCAAGTATCAATTGTAGGTGAAGTTACACACAGTGTAGAGCACTGCTTACTTGCCACCCCAGATACTGAATTAAGCCAATTAACTAAAATTTATGCCCATCCTCAGCCATTTGCTCAATGTAGTCGCTTTTTACAAGGCCTCGGTGATTTACAACATGAAACCTGTGATTCAACCTCAAGTGCTCTACAGTCAGCTTTAAATACGCCAAATAGTGCGGCTATTGGCTCAGCGCAGGCAGGTAAAAACGTTGGCCTTGAAGTGATTAAATCAAACCTTGCGAATCAAAGTGAAAACCACAGCCGCTTTATCGTGGTGGCGCGCAAACCTCTGCAGGTATCTAAACAAATACCGACTAAAACCAGCCTTATTATGGCCACTAAACAACAAGCAGGTTCATTGGCTGATGCGTTAATGGTGTTTAAACAACATCAAATAAACTTAGTTAAACTAGAGTCTCGTCCTGTACCGGGTAACCCGTGGGAAGAAGTGTTTTATGTGGACTTAGAAGCAAACCTTGCCGATAGCCAAGTACAACATGCCTTAGAGGAGCTAAAAGAGCATACTCAATATGTGCGCGTTTTAGGCTGTTATCAAAGTGAGTCTTTACAAGCTGTGAGTGTTAATACCTAACCTAACACGCAAATACTAAAAAGGGCCTAAGTAGGCCCTTTTTTAATCGCTGATTTAAAATGCTTTCAACGTATAGCTTAAGTAACTACACATTTTTAACCCTTTTAATCTAATACCTTGGCGTCATTTGCTTTATTTAGCAGGCTACGGCTTTGCGTTAAAAAGTGCGCGGTCGAGTCTGAAAAATACGCTTTAGCATCAGCAAATGCATCGATGAGTGCGCCTTTATCTCCCGCTTTTAGCTTTTCAAGAGTTTGTGCAAAGGTCTCTTGGTATTGCGCTAATAAACTCTCAACATTATCAAACTGGGCCAACATTATATCTGAGTATAGCTCAGGAGATTGTGCAAATAAGCGCCCTACCATCATCAACTCTAACTGATAAATAGGAGACGAACAGCTCCTTAGTTCCTCAAGCGTATGGCTTTGCTTTGCTAAAAACTGCCCATAAACAAAGGTCGTTAAGTGGCGCATTACTTGTATAATTTGCATGGCTTCATCATGCTTTTTAGCATCTAGCTCAACAAGTTGGCAACCCCATACTTGCAACTGCTGTAGTAAGCCTTTTGCAGCATCATGCGCTCGGCCTTCACACACAACAACAGTTTGTTTAACCCAGTGAGAAATATCAGGGCCAAACATAGGGTGCAGGCCAACAACGGGCCCAGAATGCGCCGCCTTTAATGCCTTAATGGGTGATTGCTTAACTGAGGTAATATCAACAAGCAAACAGTCATCATCAAGTTTAGGTAGCTTAGCAACCACGGCCTCAAGTGCATTGATAGGCACACTGATCATCACTAATTTTGCGCCAGCTAAAATGGCTTTAGCATCGTTTTGCTGATCTTTATCTAAAATCTTAACTTCATAACCTGAACGAATAAACTGCTGAGCAAATAACTGGCCCATTGCCCCTTGCCCACCTACAATTACAATAGGTGATAAATCAGGAGCTGCACAGGCAAGTTTAGCTTGTTGGTTTTGATAGGCTTCGCGCATCATGCGCCTTAATATGTCTTCAACAAGTTCAGGGCTGACTCCTTGTTTAATCGCTTCATCACGACGAGCAGCTAGCAAAGTAGCTTCTCTTTCAGGGGCATGCAGGGGGGCGCCATTTTGCTGCTTAATAGCACCAATTTTTTGGGTTATTGCATTTCGCTTTGCAAGTAAAGCAACTAATTGCGCATCGCACTCATCTATGCCATCTCGTAATTGTGATAAATCACTTAATTCAGCCACGTTTCTCATTCCACCTATAAACAACTCATTTCGTAAATATATATTTACATTTAAGTAAACTAATCAATACGTTAAATACTAACAGGATCAAGTATGGGTTAAAAGGTTAATGTAACAACGCGAGTGAAGATTACTTAATACAGAGGGGTGCTTTTGTGAAGAGGTAGTATGTTATTTAATGGCTTAAAAACCAAAACGGGTTGCAACCGTGAGGCTGCAACCCGTTTTCTTTGCGTTGATAAACAGCGCGTATTAGTTAAGTTTTTCTCTAATACGTGCAGATTTACCAGAACGCTCACGTAGGTAGTAAAGCTTAGCACGACGAACCGCACCACGACGCTTAACTGTTACGCTATCAATAAGAGGGCTGTGCGTTTGGAATACACGCTCAACACCTTCACCGCTCGAAATTTTACGAACTGTGAATGCTGAGTGAAGACCACGATTACGCTTAGCGATTACAACACCTTCAAAGGCCTGTAGACGCTCTTTGTTACCTTCTTTTACACGTACCTGTACAACTACTGTATCACCAGCGCCGAATGCTGGTACGTCTGTTTTAAGCTGCTCTTCTTCAAGCGCTTTAATAATATTTTGGTTTACTTTTGCCATTATGTTTCTCACTTTCCTAGGTGTAACTGTCTTCTAGCCACAAGCTTTTTGGTACTCTTGCTGAAATTGTGCGAGTAATACCGCTTGCTCCTCAGTCAGAGCTAGGTTATGCAACAAGTCAGGACGTCGTAGCCAAGTTCTGCCTAATGACTGCTTAAGCCGCCATTTTGCTATCTCTTGGTGGTTTCCACTGAGTAGTACAGCAGGCACCTGTTTGTCGTCCAATGTTTCTGGCCGTGTATAGTGAGGACAATCTAGCAAGCCATCCGAAAATGAGTCTTGCTCTGCTGACTGGTTATGACCTAACACGCCTGGCACTAATCGCGCTACTGCATCAATTAATGTCATGGCAGGTAATTCACCACCACTCAAAATAAAATCACCAATTGACCATTCTTCGTCAACGTATGACTCTATTATTCTCTCGTCTATACCTTCATAGCGACCGGCAATCAAAATCAGCTTTTCAGAGTTTGCGAGTTCGCTAGCCCCTTGCTGATCTAATTTGCGCCCTTGCGGGGACATATAAATTACTTTTGCGCCATCACCTGCCGCTTTTTTAGCGTCAAGAATAGCTTGTTTTAATGGTTCAACCATCATTAACATACCTGGGCCGCCCCCGTAAGGACGGTCATCTACGGTTCTGTGCTTATCTAAAGCATAGTCACGTGGATTCCAGCAGTTAAAGTCAATTAAGCCATTTTTCACTGCGCGACCAGTGACACCTTGGTGTGTAATAGCATCAAACATGTCTGGGAAAAGGCTTATCACCCCTACCCATAATGAACTAGTTTGAGTCATTAAAACCCAGGATCCCAGTCTACGGTAATTTCTCTCGCTTCGTATTTAACTTCTTTAATTACTGAATCAGTTAAAAAAGGAATCAAACGCTCAGCTTGACCAAATGCATCTTTACTGTTTGCCTTAACAACCAGTACATCATTCGATCCTGTCTCCATCAGGTCATCAACAGTGCCTAAATTGTAACCTTTATCAGTTACAACCGACATGCCAATGAGATCTCGCCAATAAAACTCGCCTTGCGGGAGTTCTGGTAATTGCGCTGAATCAACAGATATTTCTGCATGGGTATAAGCCATTGCTTCGTCTCTGTCGTTTACTTGCGCAATTTTAGCGATAAAGCCTTTGTTGTGGCGACGCCAGTCGACCACTTCTAAGGTCTGCCATTTACCTTGTTGCCCTATCAACCACGGGCTGAAATCGAAGATCCCTTGGGGATCATCAGTAAATGAATGTACCTTAAGCCAGCCCTTTATACCATATGGGGCACCGAGCTTTCCTACGACAATAATTGATGAGGTGTTCTCTTGACTCATGGTTACACTTACGCCTATTAAGCCGCTTTACGAGCGTCTTTAACTAACTTAGCTACACGATCAGAAAGACCTGCGCCCTGACCTACCCAGTGATCAACACGAGGTAAATCTAAACGAAGTTTTTCTTCTTGACCTGAAGCAATTGGGTTAAAGAAACCAATTTTCTCGATGAAGCGACCGTCACGCGAGAAACGGCTATCCGCAACCACAATTTGATAGAAAGGGCGTTTTTTAGCGCCACCACGTTGCAAACGAATAGTTACCATACCGTCCTCTAAATAGATTGACTGTTTTCATTAATAAGATTTACTCCCCAGTATGGGGAGCTGGGGAATTGTACGAGTTTTTAGCAACAATGCAAGTAAGAAGTGAAGCAAAAAGCCACTTTAGTAGGTTAAACTGTGATCTGAGCCACAATTAATAGATTATCATGCACCACGCGCATAATTTATTCAACAAAAAAGGGCCAATTAGCCCTTTTGTTATACATTATATAGCGGCTATTTAAGCGCTACATTAAAATTTAGGGCCACCGCCACCCATCATTCCAGGTGGTAACATGCCTTTCATGCCGCGCATCATTTTTTGCATGCCGCCTTTACCTTTCATTTTTTTCATCATTTTTTGCATTTGCGTAAACTGTTTTAGCAGTTTATTTATCTCTTGTACCTGTGTACCAGAGCCTGCGGCTATACGTTTTTTACGAGAGCCTTTAATAATCTCAGGACGCGCACGCTCTTGTTTGGTCATAGAGCTGATGATTGCTTCCATTTGAATGAAGGTTTTGTCACCCATTTGGCCTTTTACAGCATCGGGTAAGTTTTGCATACCAGGCAGCTTATCTAGCATCGACATCATGCCACCCATATTTTTCATTTGCTTTAATTGCTCTGCAAAATCATCAAGGGTAAAGCCGTTGCCTTTAAATACTTTTTCGGCGACCTTAGCTGCTTTTTCCTTATCGACTTTCATTTCGACTTCTTCGATTAATGAAAGTACATCCCCCATGCCTAAAATACGCGATGCGATACGATCGGGATGGAACGGCTCTAGTGCATCCGTACGCTCACCCACACCCATAAATTTAATTGGCTTGCCGGTAATATGCCGAATAGATAAAGCAGCACCACCGCGTGCATCACCATCTGTTTTAGTTAAAATAACACCGGTTAGAGGTAGCGCTTCATCAAATGCTTTAGCGGTATTCGCCGCATCTTGACCCGTCATTGCATCAACCACAAATAATGTTTCGATTGGGTTGATTGCTTTATGAAGGTCTTTAATTTCGCCCATCATTTCGTTATCTACGTGCAAACGGCCGGCGGTATCAACTAAAACTACGTCTATAAATTTCTTTTTAGCATGAGAAATAGCAGCGGTGGCGATATCTACTGGTTTTTGCGAAATATCACTTGGGAAAAAATCCACGTCAACTTCGCTGGCAAGTGTTTCAAGCTGTTTAATAGCCGCCGGACGGTATACATCGGCACTAACAACTAGCACTGACTTTTTCTTACGCTCTTTTAAAAACTTAGCAAGCTTACCAACACTGGTTGTTTTACCGGCACCTTGTAAACCAGCCATCATAACAACGGCTGGCGGCTGTGCATTTAGGCTAAGCTCTTCGTTGGCTTCACCCATCGCTTTTTCAAGCTCTTCGCGCACTATTTTTATAAATACTTGGCCAGGACTTAAGCTTTTAGTTACTTCAACACCTACGGCACGTTCTTTAACTTGCTTTACAAACTCGCGAACAACAGGCAGCGCAACGTCAGCTTCTAAAAACGCCATACGTACTTCACGTAGCGTGTCTTTAATGTTGTCTTCTGTTAAACGGCCGCGGCCACTAATATTTTTTAAGGTTTTACCTAATCGTTCTTGGAGGTTCTCAAACATGTAACGGTTCCGATAAGACGTTTATATTGACCCAATAAGCTCAAGCTTATTTGCATTTTACTTATTAGATGGGAGCAATAGTATTAAATTTCAATTAAAAACAGTATACCGTAAATGATGGCGCACAATACAGTATTGAAGCACAGCTTATTGAGTTTCTTTTTTTAGGTCTATGCAATTGCTTTGCTATAAAATACAATGTGCTTATAACAACAAGAATTATTTGACTCTAATTATAAGTGGCCCAAGCACAATGCTGATTATTAGTTTAACTATTATTGCCAGTTTATTTTATGTGTTAGCAACGTCTCACGTGTTAACACGCCTGTTTCATCAACAAGGCCCCAGCCAAAAGGTAACGGTTATTTTAAGTACCGTGGCTATACTAGCGCACATGCTGCTGTTGGTTAATTCGGTGTTTCGCTCCGACGGGCAAGATTTAAGCATTGTTAATGTTGCACTGCTGACCTGCTGGGTTATTGTGGTGTCGGTTACTGCGGTGTCGTTAAAGTTCCCTGCTACATTGCTGTTACCGGTTGTCTATGGCTTTGCAGCCCTACTCACCATTGCGAGTTTGTTTATACCGCACCATATTTTATTACAAAGCTTTAATATTGAAATAGGCCTTATCACACATATATCGCTATCACTGTTAGCATATTGCGTGTTAATTATTGCCACTTTATACGGCGTGCAGTTTTACTTTATTGATAAACGCTTAAAACGTAAAGATTTAGCAATTGTGCATAGTCATTTGCCACCATTAATGGTGGTAGAACGTCAGCTCTATCAACTATTAAACTTAGGTACGGTGTTACTTACCTTTGCCTTATTAACAGGGTTTGTGTTTTTAGATGGGATGTTTGCAAAAGAATTTATCCATAAAACCATTTTATCGCTTGTCGCATGGGTTATTTTTGTCACTGTTGCGCTTGGGCACATGAAAAAAGGCTGGCGTGGTAAACCTGTGGTTATTACCATCATGGTCGCTGCATTTATCCTCACACTTGCTTATTTTGGCAGCCGTTTTATACAAGAAGTGGTGTTAAATAAGTTTTAACTTGACTCTGTCAGCTCACTCTAGCTTAATACGCATTGGTTTATAAAAAAAGGATCCATCGTTGGACGACATATCGACAAGTACCTTGTTTATCATTTTAGGTTTATTGGTGCTTTTTTCTGCTTATTTCTCGGGTTCAGAAACCGGGATCATGTCAATTAATCGTATACGCTTGCGCCACCTTGCAAAAGAGGAACATCGCGCAGCTAAACGAGTCAGTAAATTACTTAGCCGTCCTGATAGACTCATTGGCCTAATATTAATTGGTAACAACCTTGTAAATATCGCTGCCGCCCAGGTAGCCACTATCATTGGTATTCGTTTATACGGTGATTTAGGTATTGGTATTGCAACCGGTGTGTTAACGCTAGTGGTACTAATATTTGCAGAAGTAACCCCAAAAACGCTTGCTGCGTTGTACCCTGAAAAAGTAGCCTTTCCAAGCTCTATTATTCTCAAAGGGTTACTCAAAATACTATTCCCGTTTGTGGTTGTTGTTAACTGGATGACCAACGGTATTTTACGTCTATTTGGTATCAGCTCAGCACAAATAGATGAGCACAGCATGAGTAAAGAAGAACTTAAAACAGTGGTGAATGAGTCAGGCGCATTACTGCCAGCTCGTCACCAAAGCATGCTGACCTCTATTTTAGATTTAGAGCAAGTGACCGTTGAAGATATTATGATCCCTCGTAACGAAATAGTGGCGATTGATATTAACGACGATTGGAAGCTCATTAGCCGCCAATTAACTCATGCTCAGCACACCCGTGTATTACTTTATCGCGACAATATTGATGACGCGGTAGGTTTTATCCATTCGCGTGACGCTCTTCGTCTTTTAACCAAAGAGCAATTTGATAAACCGTCATTATTGCGTGCTGTACGTGAGATTTACTTTATTCCTGAGGGGACATCCCTAAATACCCAGCTATTAAAGTTCCAACAATCAAAAGAGCGCATTGGTATAGTGGTTGATGAATATGGCGACATACAAGGTCTCGTAACCCTTGAGGATATTCTTGAAGAAGTGGTTGGCGATTTCACTACCACGCAAACACGTACGCCAAGTGAAGAAGTGACCACACAAAGCGATGGCTCTTACCTTGTTGATGGCGGCGCTAACGTGCGCGACTTAAACAAAGAGATGGGCTGGGAGTTTCCTCTTGATGGCCCTAAAACACTCAGCGGTTTAATTGTGGAATACCTAGAAGATATCCCAGATGCTAATTTAAGCCTTAAAATAGCCGGCTACCCTGTTGAGGTGTTAGAAGTAAAAGAGAATATGATAAAACAGGTAAAAATTAAGCCAAATCAACGTAAGTTGTAAGTTTAAATAATGCATTAAAAAAAGGAGCCTTGGCTCCTTTTTTTGCTTTTAAGATATGTAGTTAGCCAAAAAGCAGTCGCTCAAACCAGCCTTTATCAAGCTCCTCTTCACAACGTTTAAGCTGCGCACCATAACGACTTGCGCGGTGTTTTACTTTATTAGCAACACTCATTAGCCACTTTTTCTTTTTATAGGTACCGCGTTTATAACCGCCCCACCCTTCGTGATAATTTAAGTATTGGGCGTAAGCATCCCATTTAGAGATACCATTTACTTTATGTGTTTTATAAACAAACCATGCCATAAAGTCGATTGCATCGTCAAAATCATCTCTATCAGCCCCACTGTTACCCGTTTCACGAATATAGTCAGACCAAGTTGGAGTTTTTGCTTGTGAGTACCCGTAAGCATCACTGGCACGCCCAGTTGGAATTATCCATAAAAAATACTCCATGGGTGGTGCGGCATCATGACGAAACGAACTTTCTTGGTACATCATGCTCATAAGAACATGTTTAGGTGAGCCCCATTTTTCTTGTGCATCTTTTGCATCAAAGTACCAGTCTGACTTTTCTTCAAAAATTTTACAAAGATCATTAGGTTGCTTTGGCGGCGCAGTGGCACACCCAGCTAAAGAGAGGGCAAAAGATAAAATAATTGCATTTTTTTTCATTTTTATAAGATCTCACTGAACTTTTTAAAAAAGCGTGGGTCTGAGTATATGAATGCAGCAGTATAGCATTGTTTCATCCCTGAAGAATATTTACGCAGCCACCTTGGGCTGCGTTTTTTTTGCTTAAAAAAACTTAAGCAGATGCTTTGGCATTAAAATATTCATCTAAAAAGTCAGTAAAGCTTAGCGTGTCGGCGCGCTCTATTTCTTCTCGCGCTTTATCTGAGAGAACAACTTGTTGCTCTAGCCATTCTTTAGAAAACACATTGTAGTTGGCTTGTGCATGGCTTTGCTTATATTTATTAGCCAATTGAATAGCAAATAAACCGTTATCTATACCCGCACTTTCTAGCTCGCGCACATAACGCCCTGAAAAAGTCAGCGCAGGGTTATCAACCCAAGTAGCCATTTGTGCGATGGTTTCGCTGTAATAGGTCACCCCATACGCCTTATCCATATGCTCAGCGACTTCACTTAGTTGGTCAAAAATTTCTCTCCCCCAACTTTGTAACGTACGCTGTTGGTTGTTGTCGTTAAGCATAACACCTAACTGACGCCCCTGATTAACCACTGTGTCTAAATTCTCAGTGCTGCGGGCTTGCTCTTTCCACTGCATTTCTGGAGAGTCTTTCAACAAACAATACGTTAAAAACACATCTAAAAAATGAATTTGCTCTATATCAATGCCCGTTTCACTAAACGGGTTTACATCCAGCGCTCTAATTTCAACATACTCAATGCCTGCTCTTAATAATGCATCCGTTGGTTTTTCACCACTTTTAGCATTACGTTTAGGGCGGATCGGCGAATAAAATTCGTTTTCGATTTGCAGAATATTTTTATTAAGCTGCTTAGGTGTTGCTGTGGTGTAGTCGTCAATATCGCCGTATAAGTCAGAAGGCGTGTTGATTGCTTTTTTAAGCCCAGCAACGTACTCATCAAGCGAGTTATACATTACGCGTAATGAAGATTGCGCACTGTTGGTGTAACCTAAATCACCCAAGCGTAGCGCGGTTCCTACTTCTAAATAAAGTGTACCTTTACCTAGTTTTTTAAACGGTAGGTCAGTTTTTCGACCTTGTAAAAAAGAATTACATAATGCAGGTGAGGCACCAAACAAGTAACTAATTAACCAAAGCTCGCGTTTGAAATTACGAATAAGCGCTAAATAACCATCCGAAATAAATGCTTCTAGGCTTTGCTCACTTTGCTTTAAGGTGTGTAAGGATTGCCAAAGTGTTTCTGGAAAAGAAATATTAAAATGAACACCCGCAATCGCTTGCATCATACTACCGTAACGGTTTTTTAATCCTTCACGGTATAGGGTTTTCATACGCGCAGTATTTGAGTTACCAAATTGAGCCAGTACGATGTCATCTTGATCTTCAATAAAGCATGGCATACTGATGGGCCATAAAAGCTCATCACCCATGTGCTCAAGTGTAAACTTTTGCAGGTCTTTTAATTGCGCTAAGGTTTCTGTCGCTGATTCACTAACAGGGGTAATAAATTCAAGTAATGACTCTGAAAAGTCGGTAGTAATATGTCCGTTTGTTAATGCACTACCTACGCCTTTAGGATGTCCTAAAGTGGAAATGGCGCCATTACCTTTAATACGCAACGACTCTCGCTCAATACCACGTTTGATCCCTTTAATTGCGTGCTGATGCGGTGTTGCTGATAACGCGTTTAGCGCGCTAGATAAATCATGTATAGTCAAAAAATGCTTCCTCGGCCACGTGGCTTAATCTTAGGGTTATGGGGGCTAATTGCCCATACTCAAGATTAAATTGTTAAGAACAATATAATTTTTCAAAATTTTTAGCTATTTACCCTGTTGAGCATGCGCTTGATACAATAAGCATCAACCAGCAAGCTAATCTTGCCACTGCTCACGCTAATATACAATCGCTTTGCTAGGGCGTGTTGGCCTTTGTGAATTGAAATTTGTCCAAACTAAGGGCAATTCAATTGCGGCGCGATATTTGTAACCGAATGGGCTCGATAACTGCCCTGCGTTATTCTAATGACTTACCTCCATGTAAGAATAAGTAAAAACCGAACAAAGCTTTCGCGTCCTGCTCATACCCCTTGCCTAAAAACCAAA